>JAITAP010000102.1 GCA_031284065.1 Prevotellaceae bacterium | reverse complement strand
GAGTTGCTACAGGAGAAGGATATAGAGCAAGCTATATCCATCTGCGAGGAGGGCGCTTACACCAGAGACGAGCTGGCGTACTACGATGAGTACCGGATTAACATCATGTGGGAATCTACCCTTGGGGACGTAGAGGGTCAGCTTGCCGCCGAGCGTGAGGCCCTTGCCGAGAAGAATAAAATCCTTGCCGAAAAGGATAAGCTCCTTGCTGAAAAAGATAAAGCTCTTGCTGAGAAGGATAAAACCATTGCCGAAAGAGATGAAGCCCTTGCTGGAAAGGATGTTAAAATAGCAAAGCTGTTGGAGCGAATCTCTCAAATGGAGCAAAAATAACCCCCCAATGCCCGTTTACGGTATAGCCAACTGATAATTCTAACGGACGCTATTAGAAAATAGAATCTGCAATACGCTGGTAATAACCCTGATAAAATGCGTTTTAAAATGAATTACTGCCAAGTGACATTTTGGGTTTAAATCAAATCCGTTTTATGCCGTTTTTTGCGTGGAAAATGATTAAAAACTTGGGAAAAGTCAGAGAATTTTGATTTTTTCCAAGTTTTTGATGGCGTTAACGTCCGCAATTTCTTTGAGTTGCTTTTCCGCTTCGGTTGCAAACGCCAGCGTTTCCTTGCGCCACTTGGGAAAATGCTTTGGCTTTTTGCCCCGCAGCGCGCTCATTTTTTCCGGCAGCGCTACCAAATCTGTCAATTTCAGCTGCGCAAACATGGGCAGCATCTTGTGGCAAAGCGCCTGCGCGGACTGAAAATCGTTTTGGGCAACCAAGCGGCGGAGCAGCGCGAGGTTGCGGGCGGCGTCGGCTACAAAAACTTTCAGCACGTCCTCAACGGCCTCTCTGTCGCCGTTGAAGAGCTCCAGCAGCGCGGCAACGCCGCTTTTGCTCGAGTCCTGTTCAGGGGCGTTAGGGGCGTTGCCGGCGGCTCTCTTTTTGGGCAGCTCGGCGAGCAGGCTCATCGAAAACGGTTTTGGCAAGTATCCGTCAAAACCTTCGCTGATGGCTCGCTCGTACGAAAAATCGCCGAGCGCCGTCATCACAAAAACGGGTATGGAGGGCGAAGCTTCGCGCACCTTCAGCAACAAGTCTTTCCCCGAAGTTGCCCCCATATCCATATCGGTGAGTACCATGTCGAAGCTGCCGAGTTGCGGGAGCAACGCCTCAAGCTCCGCAATGCTCCGGCACGTGGTCACCGTGTTGCCCAGCTTGTGCTGCATTTCCTCCAGCATGGTGAGCAGGGAAGCGTCGTCGTCCGCCACCAGCACGTTGAGCTTTTTGCCGGTGGAAGCCGTCGGCGGCGCTTCCTGAAGCGTCGCCGCGTCTGCCGACGCTTTTTCGGCGGGCAAAACAAGCTCTACCTGCGTGCCCTGCCCCTCCTGCGAGCGCACGGAGACGCTACCCTGCAAGATTTCCGTCAACCCTTTTACCACGTACATTCCCAGCCCGCTACCCTCTGCAACGGAGCTGCCGCTGTCAATTCGCAAAAAAGGCTTAAAGAGATTTTCTATTTTTGCCTCCGGTATGCCAATGCCCGTGTCTGCAACGCAAAGGCGCAGGCGGCGGTCCTCCTCCCACACGGTCAGGGCAACTTCTCCCTTCTGGGTGTACTTCACGGCGTTCGACACGAGGTTTACCATGATTTGCTTGAGCTTTAGCCTGTCGGACGCTACGCAGGCCAAGTCGCGCAGCTCGCAGCGCTGCCTGAACGCAAGCCCTTTCTGCAAGGCAAGCGGGGCAAACATTGCCTCAACTTCGCGGCACAGCGTCTGCACGTCAAACGCGCTGTAGTTTGCCTGTAGCTTGCCCTGCTCAAGCCGCGAAAAATCGAGCAGGTTGGTCAACAGCAAAAGGATGTACGTCCCCGAGCTTTGCATCGAAACGAGCTGTTGTTGTCGCTTTGGCGGCAGCTCCTTATCTTTCCAGAGCTCCAGATACCCCAGCATGGAGGTCAGCGGCGCTTTGACGTCGTGCGACACGGAGAGCAGCAGCTCGTGCCGGCTGTTCATCAGCTCTTTGGTGCGCCGTTGCTCGTCCTCCAGCGCTCTCCGGGTGGCGTAGCTCTTATTTGCGTCGATAATTATCAAAAAGATGAACACCAGCACGAGCAACGACAGCGCCACGCCAATGGCGACGGAGGAAATGTAGTTTTTTTCTACCAGCTGCTTGTTGTTGTTAATTACGGCGAGCGTGGAGTCCAGCGTTTGCCGGTGCAGCTTGATGAGCAGCTCCGATATATCTTTCGACACCTCCTGATCGGTGGCTACCAGCCGGTTTACCAAATGCTCTATGGATTTTATCTTTTTGACGTAGCTTTCGCTATTTTGCTCCGACATTTTTCGCATTCCCGACAGCACGGACAGCATGGAAAGCGTGTCAACGGCAACATTTCTCAGGGTGCTTGTCTGTATGGTCGTTACCACGTTGTACACCTCTTTTTGGGGCGGTGGGGTAGAAAACATGTTTCCGATTTTTTGCCAAAAATTTTTCGGCTCTTCCGGCTCGGGCTCCGGCGCTTGCACCAGCGTATCCTGATGAACGGCCGTAACAATGACGGAATCGGTTGTTACCGCCGGCGTGTAGCTTTGCAGCCAGCGAACAAGCGTATCGTTCACGCTGTACCGGCTAAAATACTCGGCAAGCTTTGCTATGGACGTTTTCTTTTTTTGCAGCAAAAAGACAACGTTGCGCAGCATTTGAGGCTGCACGGAGTCGCTGGACAGGGCGATGAGCGAATCCACCTGCTGCTCCACGACGGGCAACAGCTCCTGAAGCTGCCGGAAATACTGCGAATTGTTGGAGAACAGGAACAGGTTGGCCGCCGACTGCGCCCGCTGCACCGACGCTGTCAGCTCGTCGGTCAGGGAAAGCACGAGGTTGTGGCGCTCTATATTTTTCTTCTGCCGGTCGATGCGGGTGTTGAGGTGGTGGATGTACAAAATCATCCCCACACAGGCAACCGGCACCAAGAGGTAACCCAGCACCGCTTTGACGCGGATTTTATGCTCAATGCTCTTTTTCATGGAAAAATTTGCCTGTCGCCATTCCGAGTGTGGCTTACATTTAGCCTCATGCCATTATGTAACCCGTTACTCCCATTAAAAGTATCAGTAGCATTGCAGCTATTGATAGCGCGGTGATGATTTTTTTATGCTCATATTTTATGGAAACTTTCAGTATCCCAATAAACAGCAACACGTAAATTGCCGCCTCCGGATACCCTAAAAGCTGGTACATGTACGGGATTTTCGTAAAAATATATCCGTCAAGCGACCCCATTGTTGGACCAATAGTTGAAAGTAGTGAAAATCCGATGATTATCAGCCCCAGCTTAACCAGCCCATTTTTTTGCTCAAAAAATGTAGCGCGTAAAGGCAGCAAAACCAAGGCCATTACTATTCCGCGAAATATTTGCAGAATAGGCCCTAATGCCACAATCGGCTCATCCACAGGGCGCATGAATGACGATATAATTTCTGTTGCAAATAAATCCCTGTAATTTACAACGAAAAGCGCAAACAATCCGGCAAGGAAATACGCTATTGTGTGTGCATATATGATTTGCCAGAAATACTTTACAACGCTGAGTTTCTTTTCCATGATGCTTTTTTAATAAATTCGTGACGATTCTATTGTTTGAAAAATCTACCTTTCAGGCAGCGCGGTGCGGGACAGGGGAGCCGCCGCAGGGTGGCTTGGCAGCATCTCCCCCGTCCCGTTAGGGACGGCGTGGCGGCAGCCAATTTAAATTTTATAATGCGCTCTCATTGCAACAAAGTCATTTACGCAATAAAAAATACAGCTACCATGAGTACCACACCAATAACCCGTGGCAAAGATACGTATAAAATTACAAGCTGGAAAGCCTGTAACGAAAGTTTATGCCGGCGAGGCAGCTTAACGTTATGGCTGGAGGATAGCGTTTTAAAGGAATGGGAGTTGGCCGGCCGGGAAGAGCTTGCGCACGTTTACGAAGCAGTACGCGCCCCGGCGCACCGTCCGCGCCTCCATGTCCGACTACCGCGAGGAGGGGTGGCTGACAAATATACCGCTGTACGCAGCGGAGCAAACTGCCTCACTATGAAGAAATTTTGCCGCCGCGCAAAAAAAATTTGCGCACCTCTGTACGCGGTATCGAAAAAATGTGTATCTTTGCCCCCCATTATTTGCATCGTTAACTTTTAAAATTTTTATGGTGATTAGATGGCAGTAAAATAAATTTGCATGAAAAATCGTTCTCAAGGAGAACGGTGGACATATACGTAAAGCGTTACGCTTAAATTCTTGTGCTTGAAACTTCGGAAATTTCAGCACTCCCAAGAATAAAGTTGAACGCTCACGAGAAATCGTGGGCTTTATTCTTTTATTTGGGAGTATGGGTATCCGAAGACCTCAAGCACAAGTAGAAGTTGAGTTCACGGTTTTTTTATGCGCCTGCCTCACCCAAAAATCCCTAAAAAATGGAGCCGCCACCATTACAAAAAAAAGCGCGGGGCGCAACGCCCGAAAAGCCTCACGAGTAGGGCGCAAAAATTCATCCTTTAAAATCGTTTGCCTATGAGCCCGTAACGTAACCTCAACGCGAGGAGCCGCTCTCAAGGAGAGTGGCTGGCATATACTATAAAGCGTTTGCTTGCATCTTGTGCTTGAAACTTCGGAAATTTCAGCGCTCCCAAGGGCAAAGTTGAACGCTCGCGAGAAATCGCGGGCTTTACTTTTTGCTGTGGAGCGTGGGCGTCCAAAAGCCTTGAGCACGGGTGGCAAAGTTGAGTTCGCGATTTTTTTATGTGCCTGCCTCACCCAAAATTTCTTAAGCATGGAGCCGCACACCATCGCAAAAAACGGGGCGCAACGCCCGAAAAGCCTCACGAGTAGGGCGCAAAAAAATCAAATTTTTACAAAAACCAAATTATCATGAGAAAAAAATTTATTCTATTCGCCGCGCTTGCCGCCGGAACCATCACCGGCGCGGCAGCGCAAGAGCCGATTACGTTCGGCGCAAGAGCAGGGCTTAACTTCGACAGCCAAAAGCTATCGAGTGGCAGCAAGTCCGAAACATCCGACAGCAAGGTGGGCTTTCACCTCGGCGCGGTTGCCGACGTTCCGCTGGCAAACTTTGCCCCCTCGCTACCCGCGTGGCTCTACGTTCAGCCGGGGCTGTACCTTACCTCCAAGGGCAGCAAGTGGAGCGGGGATTCGCGCACGACTACCACCAGCCTGTACTACCTGGAGCTGCCGCTGCTGGCTTCGGTGAAGTACCCCCTTGCGGGCGACATTAACGTAAGGGCGCACTTTGGGCCGTCCATTGGCTTTGCGGTGAGCGGTAAGGAAAAATGGGAGAGAACGAGCAACGGACAAAAGACCTCCGGCGAAAGCGACGTCTTTGACGGCGACTACAGCTGGTTTCACTTTGGGCTTGCCTTTGGCGCAGGCGTGGAGTACAAGCAATTCTACCTGGGCTTGGGCTACGACCTTGGGCTGTCCAACATGGACACCGGAGAGGGCGACGACTCCCTGAAGAACCGCACCTTTGGCGTAAGCCTTGGCTACAACTTTTAAGCCGGAAGTTGACGCTGAAAGTTGAAAGTTAGGATACAACTGCGGGCGCGGCGAGCGAGCTTGCGTGTGCAATTCAAAAATGCTGCACTGCCGGCGCACGGCTCCAAAGCCTCCGCTTGGCGTTGGCCAAATTTTTCAGCTTTCAGCTTAAACGTCGTAAATAAGCCGAACCGCGCGACG
>JAITAP010000075.1 GCA_031284065.1 Prevotellaceae bacterium | reverse complement strand
CAATGGGGGTATATACAAAAATTACCTTGAGTAGCCACTTCGCAAGGCCGTCAACAGCTTCCTTGGTGATGGTGAACGATTGGGGTTCCATGTCTTTATCCCGGTAGTATTCCTTTCTTCTCATTTTACTGTAAAGTTAATTCTAATGCCTTTACCAGCTATCGAATAAATCGCTGTCCCGTTTATACTTGGCGTTGCCTCCCGTCCACCACCCGCTGGATATGTCGCTATACCATTCTCGCTCGCAACTTCTTCCAATCATCCACGAGATTAGCGGGGTAGCAGCAATACCTATTACGGCTAAAAAGATAAAGTCGCTAATGTTTCAATGCGGCTTGCTCCGCGCAAATACTGAATACAGAGCTGGTATTTTCGTACTATTTCGGGTTGAAACCGATGCTTTTTATCGGTTGTTTTGCCCGATTCGTACAGCTCCTGCAAGTATTTTTCTTCAAACGTTACAATCATACTGCTTATTTGGCGGCTCAAATATAACACTTTCTTCGCAAAAGAGCGAATTTTTAATTGGGAGCGGAAGAAAACCTGCATGTTTTCCCGGATTTTCGTCCCGCACTCTACGTATTTCGTATGTTGTGAATAAATTCACGGAATAAAGGCAGCTTTTTCTTTACTATGGCGTAAACTATTTCCAAGTCAACATTTTCATAGCGGCGAACTATGAAGTTTCGAAATTCCAC
Organism: Prevotellaceae bacterium; assembly: GCA_031284065.1. Classification (GTDB taxonomy): domain Bacteria; phylum Bacteroidota; class Bacteroidia; order Bacteroidales; family UBA932; genus JAITMY01. The sequence goes on along the minus strand of JAITAP010000075.1, from coordinate 1,985 downwards.
CATGCCGTTCTGCGACGACCCGAACAGGTATGCAAAAATTATTTCGGGAAAATGTTCCCGTATTTCCTGAACCATCAAGGAAATATCAATACTTATTGCAGATATGTTGTTGTTATAAGCGTGCATTTTTCGCGTTTGGCGGCGGTTACAGTCCTTAATTTTGCAGAACAATACCGCTTTTCGCTGCCTACAGCCGGTTAAAAATATTCCACCCCTTTTTTCGCTCAATAATCAGTAGCTCCAGTATCAGCAAGACAATGGCAATGTAGAAAAAGTAGTGGTACTGCTCGTTAAAATCTTCATAGATGACGCTCGACAACTCCTGCTTTTCGAGCTTGCGTATGTCGCTTACAATGTCGCCAAGCCCAAGGTTGGAGACGCTGGCGCGCACGTATATGCCGTTGCCGGCGGCGGCGGTTTTTTCCAGCGTCGCCTCGTCGAGGCGTGTTATTACCATGTTTCCCTGCGCGTCTTTCATTAGCCCGCCCTCTTTGAGCGGAATGGGGCTGCCCTGCGGCGAACCTATACCGATGGCGTAAATCTTTATGCCCTCCTTGACGGCAAGCTGGGCGGCTTCTACCGGGTCGTCCTCATGGTTTTCGCCGTCGGAGATGATGACGAGCGCACGGCTCTTTTCGCTTTGCAGCGAAAACGAGCGAATGGCGGTAATGATGGCCTTGCCGATTGCCGTACCCTGACGGGGAACAATGCCCGTGTTGATGGCGTTCAAAAACAGCTTTGCCGACACGTAGTCGCTTGTGATGGGCAGCTGAATGTAGGCGTCGCCTGCAAAAACGATAAGCCCTATGCGGTCGCTGCCAAGCTGGTCAACGAGGCGGGCAATAGCTCTCTTGGCGTTCTCCAGACGGTTGGGGGTGAAATCCTGCGCCATCATGCTGTTCGACACGTCGAGCGCAATGATAATCTCCGCTCCTTTGCGCTTCACCTCCTTCACCCGTGCTCCCAGCTGGGGGCGGCAAATGCCCAACACTAAAAACATAAACGCCAGCAGCCACAGCGTCAGCTTTACCCAGCCGCGCGCCACCGACGCGTTTGGCATGAGCTGCCGCAGCGTTTGCAGATTGCCAAACCGCGACAACGCCCTCCGCCTGCGGCGCAAGTATAGCGCGTACAGCAACACTGCAAAGGGAATTATCAGCAGCAAAATCAAGTATTCCGGTTGTGCTAAACGAAACATACCTTTTTATTGTCTATAAAATAATTTTCAAATTCCATAAAAAATCACCACGTTCATGCAATCATTTCCAAATCACAGCCCAAAGCGCGGGAGGTTTTGGCGGCGAAGCGCAAGCCGCCACATGGTCGATTGCCATATTGCTATGTTTCACGTATTTTTCCAGCGCTTCAGTGTTTTACTTATAATTATTATGCCTGCAATGAGCGTTACTACATTTGCCGGAATAATCACCGGCAAATTAACCTGTTATTGTCCACAAATTACGCGAATTTCTGTGATAATTCGTGTAATTTGTGGACAAATATTACACCACCGCTTCATTTCCCGTTACCTGAATTTTCGAGAAAAATATTTTTTCCTTTGTAACATACCTGTCGTACAGCAAGAAGCCGAATGTTATGATGGCAAGAGCGATAAACCCTGCAAGTCCGGTTGTGCCGTTGGTAAGGTCGTTACCTCCCACAACGTACAAGGCTGAAATTCCGGCAATAGCGTTGAGCGTTCCGTGATAAATGGCCGCTGCAACTGTCGATTTTGATTTTAGGGCAATGTAAGTAAACGTCGGCGTGAGCAAAACACACCAGATTACCATCATGAATACGCCAATCACCGGATGCTGAGGGTAGTTGTGCCCGAGCAGTATCAGCGGAAAATGCCAAATGCCCCAGATCGCGCCGATGATAAGCGAGGCTGTCCAAAACTTTTTCCCGCTCAAAGCGGTGAGCAAGTACCCGCGCCAGCCCAATTCTTCGCCCAAAGCAAAAAAAGCGTTTATGGTGCAGCCGGC
>JAITAP010000012.1 GCA_031284065.1 Prevotellaceae bacterium | reverse complement strand
TCAAGTGTCGTCCCTGCGGGACTTGGGGAGAGTGCGTTATCGCTGACCGTAGGCTAAAGCCTACGGTTAATCAAGTGTCGTCCCTGCGGGACTTAAGAGGAGAGCGCTATCGTTTACCGTAGGCTAAAGCCTACGGTTAATCAAGTGTCGTCCCTGCGGGACTTGGGGAGAGTGCGTTGTCGCTGACCGTAGGCTAAAGCCTACGGTTAATCAAGTGTCGTCCCTGCGGGACTTGCTACCCGCGTCGTCTGCCCACCCCCTCTATTACCCCGCCCCCGCCGAATTTCCGAGGGTAGCGTGGAACCTCCTGACACAACGCGCCAATACGTCCGGTGGTAAGGTGGGAGATTGGCTACGCCGAGCTCCGCTTCGCTCCGGTTCCTCGCTCCGCTCGGAATGACGGCATGGTGGCGACGAAATGGCGATGGGACGGCGATGGGACGGGGCATTGGCGGCGTTTATGCCATCCCGTTAGGGATGGAACGCTCGGTAGAAAAGCATCCCTACCACCGAACCCGGCATTCCGTAGGAATGACACCTGAGCGCGTATGGGCACATTCCTACCGGAATGTGTTGCACCGAGAGCATTGCCCTTTTCTACCGAGCGATTCATTCCTACGGAATGAAAAAAACGCAAATGCTCTACAAACAGCGCGCCCCGCGCGGAAATTCGGCGCACGCAATTCTCGCTATGCAAAGCCCTGAAAGGGCGAAATCATTAGCGTAGGGCAACGCCCTACGAACGCCGTGCCCGGCGCAAGCAATAACTCTCAATTCTTAGAGGGCTGCGTAACATGTCCCCCAAATCCCCAATTAATTCATATTACTCATTTTCATATACCTCCATGCTGTTTATAAAAAAAACAAGCTTCGCGCAGCCGCAGAACCAAATATTTTATGTAAGTTTGCAGCCGATTTTGGTATTCCGCTCCCCTACATCTTCGGAGGCGGAATGAAAAGGGAATCAGGTGCAAATCCTGAGCAGACCCGCTGCTGTAAGCTCCGGCAAATATTTTTGAGCAATACCCACGCCACTGTTCCGACGAGGAATGGGAAGGATGCCCAAAAATGGAGTAAGTCAGAAGACCTGCCAAAATTTACATGGTTTAGAGCTTTCGAGGAGTGAAGCTTGAGGCAAACACGGCAGGCAACGATGATGCGCACTCACCCTGTGCCCCCTGCATGTTTTTCCCAAACACTACATTTTACGGTAAGGCTTCTTACGCGCTCCACCTCCTGCGGCGTGCCGCTGCCTGTGGGTATGCGCTTATGGGAAGCGTTGCCGGACTTCTCTACGCGAAAGCAACTTGACAGCTGAATTTAGAACAACTTTTTATGTTTTTGGTGAGAGAATTTTGTATTGCTGTAACGCTTTTGCCGGTTCTTGTTGCTGCGGCAGCGCAAAGCAGGTTAGACAGCCTTCAGCGGATAGACGAGGTTGTGGTAACGACGAACCGCTACCGCGAGGTCATCCCTTCGCAGCGGCTTTCGGGCGAGAAGCTCGAGGCGTTGAGCAGCTTCTCGGTGGCAGACGCTATCCGCTACTTTGCCGGCGTGCAGATAAAGGACTACGGCGGCGTTGGCGGGCTAAAGACGGTGGACGTTCGCAGCATGGGGACTAACCACATGGGCGTTTTTTACGACGGCATACAGCTGGGCAACGCGCAGAACGGGCAGATTGACTTGGGAAAATTTTCGCTGGACAACATTGAAGAAATATCCCTCTACAACGGGCAAAAGAGCGAAATTTTTCAGCCGGCAAAGGACTTCGGGTCGGCGGGCACAATTTACCTGCGCACGCAGCGGCCGCGCTTTGCAAGGGGAAAGATAGCCAACGTCAAGGCGACGCTCCGCGCCGGCTCCTTTGACCTCGCCAACCCCTCCGTGCTGTGGGAGCAAAAGGTGAGCGCCAGCGTCAACGCCTCGCTCAACGCCGAGTATATCTACGCTTCGGGAAAGTACAAGTTCCGCTACCGCAAGCTGCGCAGGGATGGCAGCGTGGCGTGGGACACCACCGCCGTCAGGCAAAACGGCGACATTCGCGCTACTCGGGTGGAGGGAGGCTTCAACGGCTACGTGCCGCAGGGCAAGTGGCACGCAAAAGCCTACTACTACAGCTCGGAAAAGGGTATTCCGGGCGCTGTGGTCAACAACGTCTGGAAGCGTTCGCAGCGGCAGTGGGACGAAAATTTCTTTGCGCAGGGCAGCTTCCAGAAGCAGCTCTTTGAGGGCTACGAGGTGATGCTCAACGCCAAGTACGCCAGCGACCGGATGCGCTACCTCAACCCCGACACCACCCTAATGTATATCAACAATACTTTTCGCCAGCAGGAGCTCTACGCCTCCTTTGCCAACAAGTACGCCATTCTCCCGCAGTGGGATGTGAGCCTTTCCGCCGACTTCCAGTGGAATACGCTGGCGGCAAACCTCTACGATTTTGTTTACCCGCAGCGGAATACGACGCTCGTTGCGCTGGCTACGGCGTTTGAGTGGGGCAGGCTTAAGGCGCAGGCAAGCGTGCTGGGAACATTTGTGCTTGAGTACATCACGCGGGAAAGGCAGCACACGGAGCAGCCCGGCAAGCCGGAGAGCAAGCAGGAGTACACGCCCGCCGTATTTGTTTCGTACCAACCGTTTACGAATACCAACGCCGGTGGGGTAACCCTTGCGCCCATGCGGGTACGGGCGTTCTACAAGCGCATTTTCCGAATGCCGACGTTCAACGATTTGTACTATACCGACATTGGCAACATATCTCTGCGCCCCGAGTACACCGTGCAGTACAACGTGGGGCTTCAGTACGAGGATAGCTACGCGCGCGGCGCGCTGGAGCAATTCAACATTCACGCGGACGCATACTACAACGAGGTAACCGACAAGATTGTCGCCATACCCAAGGGCAGCGGGCAGTACCGCTGGATGATGATGAACATTGGCTACGTGGAGATAAGGGGCGTGGACGTGGCGGGGCAGGCGACGTGGCGGCTGCCGGGCAACCTGCTGCTCACCACAAGCCTGAGCTACACCTTCCAAAAGGCGCAGGACTTCTCCTACCCGGACAAAAGCGACATCCGACACGTTACCTACGGCGGGCAAATTGCCTACATCCCGTGGCACAACGGCTCGGTGATTGCCAACGCTACGTGGCGAACGTGGGACGTGAACTACAGCTTTATCTACGTGGGCGAGCGGTACCACATCTCGGAAAACATTTTCACAAACTACGAACAGCCTTGGTACACGCACGACCTGACGCTCGGAAAAACGTTCAGCCTTAAGGCGGTGAAGTGCAAAATTTCGGCAGAGGTAAACAACCTGCTCAACCAGTACTACGACGTGGTGCTGAACTACCCCATGCCGGGGCGAAACTATAAGGTGATACTAAGGGTGGAGGTGTGAGGGGAATTGAGGGAAATTGAGGCTAATGCGGCGTTCCGATGGGGCGCCCGGTTTCGTCGCAAGGAATTGCGCACGCCCCTGCCTTTTCGCTGGGGATGGCGGCAGACCCGCTGAGGGTGCGCCGTCCGGCTTTGGTGGTTTCGTCAATGTTTGCTGCGGCCATAGCCATGTAACTTTAAGATGTTTGATACAAAAGTAGTAAAAATATG
>JAITAP010000254.1 GCA_031284065.1 Prevotellaceae bacterium | reverse complement strand
CTGCGGGCTATTGGCGAAAAAAGGGTAGGGTTTCCGCTAAATCCCGCTCTTTGCCTTTCTTTTTCGCTCGTTTTCGTCCAGCAGGATTTTGCGCATACGGATAGATTTGGGCGTTACCTCCACGTACTCATCCTCCTGAATGTACTCCATAGTTTCCTCGAGCGAAAATATGGTGGCGGGGGTGATTACCGCCTTGTCGTCGGAGCCGGAGGCGCGCACGTTGGTGAGCTTCTTGCTCTTGCAGACGTTTATGGTGAGGTCTTCGCTGCGCGTGTGCTCGCCTACCACCTGCCCGGCGTACACCTCGTCCTGCGGGTTGATGAAGAAGCGTCCCTTGTCCTGTAGCTTGTCGATGGCGTAGGCAAACGCCGTGCCGGAGTCGGAGGCAACCAGCGAGCCGTTGACGCGCATTTCTATTTCGCCCTTGTACGGCTCGTAGTCCTTAAAGCGGTGCGCCATGACCGCTTCGCCCTGCGTGGCGGTGAGCATGTTGCTCCGCAGCCCGATAAGCCCGCGTGAGGGGACGTAGAACTCCAGCCGGCTGCGGTCGCCGGTGGTGGTTATGTTGTGCAACATACCTTTGCGGCGCGATACCATGTCGATTACCTTGCTCGACATGCCTTCGGGCACGTCCACCGTGAGCGTCTCTACCGGCTCGCAGCGGCGGCCGTCTATTTCCTTGTAGATGACCTTGGGCTGCCCCACCTGAAACTCGTACCCCTCGCGGCGCATGGTTTCGATGAGCACGCTCAGGTGCAGGATGCCGCGCCCGAACACCACGAAGCGGTCGGCGCTTTCGCCCGGCTCTACGCGCAGGGCGAGGTTTTTTTCGAGCTCGAGGTCGAGCCGCTCCTTAATGTGCCGCGAGGTTACGTACTTACCCTCCCGCCCAAAGAACGGCGAATCGTTGATGGTAAACAACATGCTCATGGTAGGCTCGTCCACGGCGATGGTGGGCAGCGCCTCGGGGTTTTCGGGGTCGGCAACCGTGTCGCCAATGTCAAAGCTTTCAATGCCCACCATAGCGCAAATGTCGCCGCACCTCACCTCGCTGACTTTCACTTTTTCCAGCCCGTCGAACACCATCAGCTCCTTGATGCGGGTTTTTACTACCGTTCCGTCGCGCTTTACCAGCGCCACCGCTTCGCCGGGCTTGAACGCGCCGCGCGCCACGCGCCCTATGGCGATGCGCCCCACGTAGCTGGAGTACTCGAGCGAGGTAACGAGCATTTGCGGCGTGCCCTCCACCGCTGCGGGGGCAGGGATTTCTTCGAGGATGCAGTCGAGCAGGGCGGTAACGTCGGGGGCAGGCGCGCGCCAGTCGGCGCTCATCCAGCCGTTTTTGGCGCTGCCGTACATGGTTTTGAAGTCGAGCTGGTCGTTGCTGGCGTTAAGCGCAAACATCAGATCAAACACCTGCTCCTGCACGTAGTCGGGGCGGCAGTTGGGCTTGTCCACCTTGTTGATGACCAGAATGGGCTTTTTCCCCAGCGCCAGCGCCTTTTGCAGCACGAAGCGGGTTTGGGGCATGGTGCCCTCAAAGGCGTCAACGATGAGCAGCACGCCGTCGCTCATGTTGAGCACGCGCTCCACCTCGCCGCCAAAGTCGGCGTGCCCGGGGGTGTCAATCACGTTTATTTTTACGCCCTTGTAAAACACCGACACGTTTTTGGCGAGGATGGTGATGCCGCGCTCCCGCTCAAGGTCGTTGCTGTCCATGATGAGGTCGCCCTGCTTTTCGGCTTCGCGCTGCGCCTTGCCGGTCAGAATAATTTTGTCCACCAGCGTTGTTTTCCCGTGGTCAACGTGAGCAATAATGGCAATGTTGCGGATATTCATAATTTAGTATTTCCAGCTGTTTTGTAGTTTGCCGCAAGTAGAAACGGCGGGCAAAATTACATGAAAATCGCGAGATTTCCAATTACATAAAAATAAAGACCCTCGCGCCACGCTCGCCGGGCGCCCTGTCAAAGCTCCGGGTGCGTGGATTTTTTGCGCCGCAAACATTTTTTCGCCCCCGCCAAATTATGTGCTCGGGTAAGCAAAAAATCGTATATTTGCAGGTGAAAGTTCCCGCTGCGCGGGGAAAACGAAAAAAATTTGATTACTTAAGCTCAAAATAAAATGAAAACACTAAGCACATTTTCCGGCAGCCGCGTGTGGCTGTGGCTGCTCGCGTGCGGGGTAGCGCTGACGGCGCTGTCGGTAGCGACCTTTGTGAACGCCGAAAAAATACTCGGCTTGCTGATTTACGTTGCGGGCGTGGCGCTGTGCGGCGTGGGCGCGGTGGCGGGGATAGCCGCCTTTTTGCCCGGCCGCAGGGAGGAACGCTCGCGGCTGCTGATACTCGCCGCAGGGAACGCGCTGCTGGGCATTTTTGTGATGATATTTAGCCAGCTTGCGCTGATTTTTGTGGGGATTGCCCTTGCGATTGACGGCGTGGGCGCTGTGCTCAAATCTTTTGGGAAAAAGAGAAGCGGCGAAAACAGCTGGCTTGCCGAAATGTTTCTCGGGGTTACCTTCTTCGTTTTAGGCGCCGTGGTGGTGGTATTCCATAGCGCCATACAGTCGCTGATTGGCGGCGCGCTCGGCTTGCTGCTGCTCATTGGGGGGCTTTCGCTAAGCATCATTGCGCTGCTGACGCGCAGCTCGCAAAAGAGCGGGGAGAATACCCCCGCGTAGCGCTTCCTTAACACCCTTTACGCTTATTTTCCGAAAATGATACAGCTGCTTAGCTATAGCCTTGCGCTCGGCCTTGCGTACCTGCTTACGATGGCGGTGATTGTGCTTGCCGTCATCCAGCAACGCGGCGACCCCACCAAGACGCTTGCGTGGACGCTGTTCATTGCGCTGGTGCCCGTTGTGGGGCTACTGTTCTACGTGATGCTGGGCAAGAGCTACCGCCGCGACAAGCTGCTTTCGCGAAAGGAAATGTCCGACCAGCAACAGCTCGCGCTAATGATGGGCTTGCTTACCGTTAACGACGACTACCAGAGCTGGTTTCCGTCGTCGCCCAGCGAAACGCACTTCAAGGGCATTGCGCAGATGCTGGTGCACTCCGGCAAAACGTTCCCCACGCGCCACAACCACGCGCAGCTACTCGTCAACGCTACCGAAAAGTACGCCGCGCTGTTCAGCGCCATCGAGCAGGCGCAGGACCACATCCACCTTGAGTACTACATCATCAAAGACGACGTTATCGGCAACCGGCTGCGCGAGTTGCTCATCCGCAAGGCGGAGCAGGGCGTGGAAGTCCGGCTCATCTACGACCATTTGGGCAGCTGGGGGCTGCGCAAAAAGTACCTGCGCTCGCTAACCGACAGCGGCGTGCAGGCTTACCCGTTTCTGCCCGTGAAGCTGCTGCTCCTTCACAGCAAAATCAACCACCGCAACCACCGCAAGATTGTGGTGGTTGACGGCAAAGCGGCGTTCGTTGGCGGCATCAACATTGCCGACCGCTACCTTGAGGGCATGCCCGAAATAGGCATGTGGCGCGATACGCACGTGCAGCTCGCGGGCGACGCCGTGCGCTGGCTGCAAATGGTGTTTTTGCTCGACTGGTACTTTGTGAGCAAGCAGTCGCCGGGCAACATGGAGCGCTACCTTCCGGCGCACAGCGTGGACGAGCAGTGCACGGTGCAGATTGCGGCGAGCGGCCCCGACTCGGACTGGTCGTCCATCATGCAAACCTACTTTGCCGCCATCAACCGCTCGGGCAGCACGCTCTACATTGCAACGCCCTACTTTGTGCCCAACGAAAGCATGCTCACCGCGCTGTGCGCCGCCGCCCTGCGCGGCGTGGACGTGCGCCTGCTCATCTCCGAGCGCTCCGACTCCAGCATTACCCAGTGGGCAAGCATGTCGTACATCGACACGCTGCTGGAGGCCGGCGTGCGCGTTTTTCTCTACTCCAAGGGAATTACCCACTCCAAGCTGCTCATGGCGGACAGCGAATTTTGCTCCGTAGGCACCGCCAACATGGACGTGCGCAGCTTTGAGCACAACTTTGAGGTGAACGCGCTATTTTACGACCGGCTGTTCACGCAAAAGCTGGAAGAAATTTTCCTGCACGACCTCCAGTACAGCGTTGAGGTTGACCTCGAATCATGGCAAAAGCGTCCCCGCAGGGAGCGCTTCATGGAAAACCTCTCGCGGCTGTTTGCGCCAATGCTGTGAGGGGGG
>JAITAP010000227.1 GCA_031284065.1 Prevotellaceae bacterium | reverse complement strand
CTACTATTTCAATAATTTTTTCTTTTACGCTGACATTTACCCTGACATTTACGCTGACATTGTTGGGGTCAATACGTTCTTTTTGCTGCTCGGCAGCGGTTTCGTCAATGCTCCGTATCGCGCCTCGGTATAGCTGCATTACAAAATTTAACTTTTTTTCGACGTAAACAGAAATAAAATCCACAAAGGCATAAATCTGCTCAATAGCGGCGTTTGCCCCGTTAAAGGGTTCTTTGCCTGTAATGGCGTCGCACTTGCCGAGTGCGCTCAGGTAGCTCCGCCGATCGGCAGAGGGAATCACTACCATCGGGTACCCGTGCCGGTAAAGTATGTAGTTCACCAGCAAGCGGGCTATTCGCCCGTTGCCGTCCTCAAACGGGTGGATGCGGATGTAGCGGTAGTGCAACAGCGCCGCCAGCTCGATGGCAGACAAGCTTCCCGCCTTTTCCTCGCCGTTGTACCACGCAATCAGGTCGGACATTAGCGCGGGCGTTTCCTCAGGCGAAGCGTAGTCAAACAGCGCTCCGGCGGGCGTTACCACCGAGTTGGGGCGGGTTTTATAAACGCCCGTATGAATTTTGTAGCGGTACTCTCCGTCGCGGCTCACCTTGTAGAAATCGCCCGCAAGGATTGTCCGGTTCAGCTCGCGGATAAACAATTCCGACAGCGGACGCTCTCTGTCCAAAGCTTCAAGCTTCATCATTTCAAGCCCGACGTTGTGCGCCTTCATTTCCTCAAAATCGCGCATCAGCCCCTCGCCCGTTACCTTGCCAAAGAGCAGCAGCAGCTTGGTTTGCCCGTAGGTCAGCGTATTTCCCTCCAAGTGGTTGGAGTTGAAGTTGAAGTCAACCATGAAAGACTGGTCCATGCGCCGCTGCAAGTCCTCCCGCAGCGGCTGGACGGCGCGCCATTCGCTGTATAGCTTACTGATATTTGACATAGCTTATCGTATTTTAGCAGCGTAAAAGTAGAAATTTTTCCGAAACCTTTTGCGCAGGCGCACCCGCGCAAAAAATTTTTCTTCTTATTTAGCTCATGCTACGCAAAGTCCCCCGCAAAGACTTGGGCAATTGCTCAGCGCAAGGGCGGCGCTTCTGCCGTCCCGTTAGGGGACGAATGTCAACAGATAACATTCGCCTGCCCCACAAAATCCCCGCCTGTTTTTCCCCTTTACATTTTTTACTGAAATAATTTGTATCTTTGCTCCCTAATAGTAAGGATATATTATGCCACTACCCCAAAAATTAAACCCCGACAACCTGAAAGACACGCTGGTAGAAATCAGGTACGCGCAGAGTGTTCCGCAAGAATTGCTGCTTGGCTTTGTGTCGAGCATACTTGAGCCTTTGGGCTACCAGTACCTGCCCGCTCCAAATCAAGGCATAAATATTGCGCTAAGTAGCTATCAGCCAATCGCCGTAGGCTTAAACGGTGGCTTTTTCATCAAAGACAACGTTCGGGTACACTTTGTAGCCAACCTGATGGTTTTCAATTGCTTGGAAGACAAATACGTGGGGTGGCGTAAATATTTTCAGGTAATATCGGATACCGTACGCAGCCTACTTGACAAAAAAGCAGTAAGAGACTTTAGCAGGGTTAGCATCAGGTATGTTAGCGAGTTTAAGAATATAGACATTTATCAGGGCGTAAACGGCACAATTGATTTTTCAAAGGCTGGGTTGACGTTAGATAACTCCATTTTGAGATTGTCGGATGAATCCGGCAGCCTCAAAACCTACGTAACGCTGACAAATAAAGCCAAACGAATATCGCAATCATCGCAGGAGCAACAAATAGTTGAGGCGTCGCTGTTCGACGTAAATGTTTATGAAAACTTTAACCCCGTTTCCGATTTAAGCATTCTATGGGAAAAGCTAACCCAAATACATGCCAGGCAAAAAGAGGTTTTTTTTGGATTGATCAGCCCCGAGTTTCTAAAAACATTAAATCCGGAATATTGACATGCTACCTGTTGTTGCCTTAAATACGCAAGCCTGCGATGCCTGCGCACTTCTGCCTTACGACGAGTTGTTACTGCTGAAAACCAATGTCGCTATGGAAGCTTATGACTCATCTTTGCCTAAATCACCCGCAAACCTGTGGAAAGATAAGAACGAAGACAAAATTTATACCTGCAACTTTATTGAGCAGCAGGAAATAATTGACAGGTGGGTTGACCTGAATCTAAAGTTTAAAAAATCTTTCGCAGAAAAAAATCATCTGTTTCCAAATGTTTCGCCGGAGGTAATCTACAATGATTTTAGAAAATCGTTAGCGCATATCTTCTCCCTGTCCCCAAAAAACATTTCCGTGGGCATTTCCGACGACGAATGTGCGTATATCTACTTTGAAAAAGAGGGCAGGTCTGCTTACTTTGACTTGTTTTTTGAGCCGGAGCAGCCGACCGAAGCCGCCATAGCTGTTTTTGAAAATAAAGCATCCACGCTTTCTTTTACGGATTACTTGGACAATTCTATTATCAAAATTAGGAACGAATTTACTGCCGAAAATGAACTACCCCTCCCGGCTTTTGCCGCAATCTGATTACAAAAAAATAACGTGGGCAAATGATTTACGCTCGCTATTCTTGCTGCGCCATGCCCCAACGCAAAATTTACTGGACGAAACCAAGAAGCTAAAAGAAGAGTACATCGCAAGGCAAGCAGACCACCTGAGAGACTTATCGACGCACCTTTTGGGAGAATTTTTGGTTGAAGATAACAAAATTGAGGTTGTCGAAAAGGGAAAGGACTTTTTCAGCGAATGGAGCGAGGGTGAGAGTGCAAGCAAGCCGGTTTATAGCGTAGATTTTGTTATAAACGAGGAGAGGGGTTGCTTTTACTGGAGTATTGAGGAAATCATTTCGCTGGAGTTTTCGCACACCGACCACATAGGCAACAGCAGCTACCAGCTCAACTTTAAGGTTTTACACACTCCTGTAAAGTGTAATTTTTGGCATTTTTCAATCAGAGTTTTTTCCGGAAGCAAAAGTGAGGTAAGTACTTTAGCTGTCCGAAACAGCTTGAAGAAAATTCTTTGGCGAAAAGCCAAAGAGCAGCTACGAGAATGTGCCATAACCAAACCTCCACATTTCGGCAAGTTAGACCCTAAACGCTACAAAAATTAAGCTCCATAACCTGTAGAGGCGCACGGCGTGCGTCTCCCCTACCCTGCAAATTATGTTACTTTGATTTAATTTAGCGTAAAAAAATTTGAAAAACGGTAGAATATTTGTAACTTTCGGATAATTTTTTACGCTATTCTCCATAAGCAAAATGAAAACATTCACCCGCAAAAGCCGGAAAATCTTGCGAAACATTTTTAAGGGGATGAGCGCCACGTCCCTTGCCTTTACCTTTCAGGCTTGCTACGGCACGCCTCAAGACCTTGGAGAGGACGTGCTCATCACGGGCGTGGTTTCTTCAAGGCAAACCGACGAGCCGATACCCAACATCAAAGTTTCGGTCGAAAATCAGCCGCAGTATGAGTTTACCGACGACAACGGCCGGTTCTCGGTGTACGCCTTGCGCGACAGCGCCTGCAAGGTGCGGTTTGAGGACGTCGATTCGGCGCAAAACGGGACATTCCTGCCCAAAGACACTATCGTTGAGGCGCTCAGCGAGCGCATAGCCCTAAACGTAAGCTTGGATGCCCGGTAAGCTCGCCCTGTACCTCCACCGCCTGTTCAGGGCCAACGAAACCCGCCTGCATGAGCTAAGCTACCTGTTTTGGGAGTGCACCCGGCGCTGCAACCTAAGCTGCCTGCACTGCGGGTCGGACTGCGCCGCCGGCTCAGCGGGCAGCGACATGCCTTTTGACGATTTTCTGCACGCCATTCTTCCCCTGAAAAATGCCTGCGACCCCAGCGCCATAACTGTGGTAATCACGGGCGGCGAGCCTTTGCTGCGAAGCGACTTGCCGCACTGCGGCAAAGCGCTGCGCGAGCACGGCTTTCGCTGGAGCATCGTTACCAACGGGTATGCCTACACCCCCGACGCTCACGCAAGGCTGCTCGCGGCGGGCTTGGGGGCCGTCACGCTAAGCCTCGACGGCTTTGAGGACGCGCACAGCTGGCTGCGGGCAAGCCGCCGCAGCTTTGGCAACGCCCTGAAAGCGCTGGAGCTGATTACCTCCTCGCGTCGGCTTTGCTACGATGTAGTTACCTGCGTTAACCGTAAAAACATTCACGATTTACCGACATTCAAGGAGTTTTTAATTTCAAAGAATGTAGCGGCGTGGCGCCTGTTCACCATTGCGCCCATCGGGCGGGCAAAGGGCAACCCCGACTTGCAGCTAACGCCGCAGGAGCTCGCGCAGCTGATGGATTTTATTGCCCACGCCCGCACAGACAAGCGGATTGCCGCCACGTTCAGCTGCGAAGCCTACGTAGGCAAGTACGAAAAGAAAGTGCGCGACGCCTGCTTTTTCTGCCGTGCGGGGGTAAACATTGCCTCCGTGCTGTCGGACGGCTCCATCTCCGCCTGCCCCAACATCAACCGGCATTTCGTGCAGGGCAACATCTACCGCGACGCTCTCCTTGACGTATGGAGCAACCGCTTCGGCCTGATGAGAAACCGCAGCTGGACGCGGACGGGCGTTTGCCTGAGCTGCAAGGAATACAAAAGCTGCGGCGGCGGAGCCATGCACCTCTGGAGCGAAGCGCAAGACTCCATCATGACGTGCATACACCAAAAGATGATGGCAGAGCAGAGATGAAATTTTGCCCGCCTCTTTGGGCGCTGAAAATTGAGAACGCTGAAAATTATTGCTTAACGCCCTCCCCAAAGTCCCGCAGGAACGACACTTCCGGAGACCTCACCCCCGACCCCTCTCCAAAGGAGAGGGGAGCAGGGACACGATGTTCGGCGCAAGCCACCCCTCTCCTTTGGAGAGGGGTGGGGGGTGAGGTCTGGGAGTGAGGTGTCGCAGGTCGTTTGCATTTTTTCATCCCGTAGGAATGAATCGCTCGGTAGAAAAGGGCAATGTTCTCGGCGCAACACATTCCGTTAGGAATGTGCCCACAAACATTTCGGAGACATTCCTACGGAATGTCGGGTTTGGTGGCAGGGATGGTTTTCTACCGAGCGTTCCATCCCTAACGGGATGGCGTTTAACGCCGTCCCGCACGTCGCGTATTTGCATTTTTTCATTCCGTAGGAATGAATCGCTTGGTAGAAAAGGGCAATGTTCTCGGCGCAACACATTCCGGTAGTAATGTGCTCTCGTTGCACAAAGTCCTACGCTATTCCCAGCTCTTTTTGGTATCCCTTTAGCGTTTCCAGCACGTTGCTCCTCACGCTAATGAAGTGCGAAATGCCCTTGC
>JAITAP010000187.1 GCA_031284065.1 Prevotellaceae bacterium | reverse complement strand
GGGGGGAAGTAATACTTCCCCCCACATTCCAACAATAGTACTGCTTTTCCAAGTTAAACCAAATGGTTGTCCATTTTTTATTGCAGCTTAAATACAATCGGCACCGTATATACCACCGGTACGGCGCGCCCGTTGTGGCGGCCGGGTATCCACTTTGGCATGGTTCTTACCACGCGCATGGCTTCCTCGTCGCATACGCGGTCAATGCCCTGAAGCACCTCAACTCGGCTCACTGCGCCATCTTTTCCCACCACAAAGCGGATAACTACCCTGCCTTGTATGTTGTTTTCCGCCGCCAGCGCGGGGTAGCGTACCTGCTCTGCCAAGTATTTTCTCAGCGCCTTGTCGCCGCCCGGGAACTGAGGCATCTGCTCTACTGCCATAAAAGGCTGCTCCTCTGTCATTATCACCTTGTGCTGCTCCAGCTCTGCAATATCCATAGCATTGGGGTCATTATCGTCGCCTGTGATGTTGGCTATCGAAATGGTAACCTTCGTTTCGTTGAGCTTGTCTTGCGAAGCCATTTGCTCGTCATCCCTCACCTTGTCGTCCTCTGTAATTACGGGTGGGGTGAACTTAATAGACGATTTGAGGGGTGGGGGAGGAGGGGCTTCCGGCTCCGATTTAATAACCTCTTTTGGTATTTCCGGCGCATCCTTAATGGTGGCCAACTCCACCTGCGTATCCACTCCACCTAAGTATTCGCGCGTTTTTTTCACCGTTTCTACCAAAAACGGAATTAGCATCACCAGAATAGTGAACGCTACCATAACCAGCAGCGCCAACAAGTGCCGCCGCCAAGAGGTACGACGAAGGTAGAACGCTCCGTACGCTTGATTTTTTCCTTCAAAAATCAACTCCGTCCACTCTATTGAGTTCAACTGTGCATCTTTTCCCATTGCTTTGATTAGCTTATTACGTTTCTTTTGCTATTATGTTTGTGTAACTCTTACTGGGGCAATTCCCGCTCGGAGCCATATACTCCCTTTGTCAAGTAGTTTTGGATCAGAAAATTGTCGCCTTCGCTCATTTCTACAATTGCGTACTTGCCTATGCTGCATATCTGCATTTCGTCCAGCACATCAACAAGGTTGCGGTATGTAGATTCGTCGGTTGGCTTGATTACTACAACCTGTCCGTCGGGGTCGTCCTTTATTTTGTCCGATTGCTCTTTGAAACTTTCTTCGTTAATCTCTTTGCGAAGCTTTTGCCGCTTAAGCTCTACCATTTGACGGACAGCGTTGGCGTTGCGCTCCAGCAAGATGGCGCGAAGACCGCTTGGAGAGTAGTCGGCTTCCTTGAGAGAGTTGTAATCTTTGTACATTGCATTGTCAACCTTGCCAAAGTAGTAGTACACTTTATCATCTTTCCCCAGCAGCAGCGTAATCGCTTTGGAGTCTTTGACCTTGTTTTTTTCGTCTTCGTTTATAATCTGATCGTCCTTAACGGGAAGCACCAAATCCATAATCTGTGGCTTGCTCAGCGATGTACAGAACATGAAGAAAGTCAGCAGCAACATGTTCATGTCCACCATTGGAGTAAAGTCCACCCGAAGGTTCAATTTTTTGGGCTGACCTTTTTTGGCGCCATGACCTCCACCACCGGTGTTTACTTCTGCCATTTTGTTTAGTTTTTAATTTCTGATTTACGTTTTGTTTCCATTAAAATCCTTCGGGCATATTCCGCAGCGTGGTAATCAGGCTGAAACGGTTTTCCTTTATATCCTGAAGCGTGGACGTTACCACCCGCACAAGCGGATAAGGCGTACTTTGGTCGGCTTTGATGGAGACGGCAAGGTCTTTATTGACCGATTTTGCCGTTTGTATCCATGTAGCCAGCTGGTTGTTTGCGCTGTCGGCAGGCACGCCGTTACTTTGCCGGAAGTAGTTTTTTTGGTCTTCCATGTCCAGCGAAAGGAACTCTTTCATTTGAGCAATCGAAACTCCCACAAAGGTTGTCGGCTCCATGAAGTTGTTTATTTCCTGTTCGCTAAAGGCGATACTGTAGCGAGCGCCCATTTTTTCCAGTATCGCCCTTTTATCGTTTGGACGGTCAAAGTTCAGAAAGATTTTCCCCGTAGGCTCTATCAGCACCGTAATGACGTTGTAGTCCGGAACTTTGGTTTCCATTACCGACGCCGGCGTAATCACCTGAACAGGCTCTAAGGGAATAAAATTTGCCGTCAGCATGAAGAACGTCAGCAGCAGCACTGTAACATCGCTCATTGCCGTCATGTCAATAAACGTGTCCCGCTTCTTGGTTTTGATTTTACCCATGTTGTTTTATTTTTTTCTTGCTTTTTGAAACAAGTTGGTTAACCTTAAGCTTGCTTTTCGTGCTTAACTGCGTATGTTTGTCCTACGGCAAAGCCTACTTCGCCTACGGCATTGGTAATATCTTGTACTTTTGCCGAGAAGAAGTTGTAAACGATAATTGCCAAAGCGCCGGTTGCAATACCCATTGCAGTGTTCATAAGCGCCTCCGAAATACCAAGCGACAGGGCGATAGAGTCGGGAGCGCCTTCGTTTGCCATAGCGCCGAATGACCGAATCATACCAAGCACCGTACCCAGCAGCCCAAACAGCGTACCCAGCGACGAGATAGTTGCAATAACGTTGAGGTTTTGCTCCAGATAGGGCAACTCCAGCGCGGTAGCGTCTTCGATTTCCTTTTCGATAATCGCCGCCTTTTCGTCATTGTTCAGCTCGTCTAACTTTTCCACATCGCGGTAGCGCACCAACCCTGCACGGAGAATGTTGGCAACAGAACCTTTTTGCTTGTTGCACAGCTGCTCTGCTCCATCTATATCACCTACTCTCAACTTGCTTTTCGATTCGGCTACAAACTTTGTAATCGAACCTCTTCCGCTCGCTTTGTTCAGCGCAAAAAAGCGCTCTACGCCCAACGCCAATACCGTTAGCAGCAGCGTCATCACGATTGGGATAACGAAGCCGCCCTGATACAGCGTTCCAAATAAGTTGCCATCTATGGGATGCCCTTTGTCGTCAAATCGAGCTGGCGACCCGCAGTAAAGGTAGAAAAACGCATGGGCGACGACGAAACACACTACGATGACAATCATCGCAGAAATACCTTTTTTGTAATCTTTTTTTTGCTTTGGTTGTTTGGCTGCCGATACTTTGGCTGCCTTTGGCTGACTCATACTGATACTTTTTTTTAATGATGAAAAATTTATTTGTTTTAATTGTATTGATGAACTTTTCGGTAAAAGTACACATCCAAACGCTATGAAATAAATCCGTCTTTCACGATTCGTGTCGTGAAAAAATAACAGTGGCGAAAGTAATTCTTTTTGTTGAATGAGCAATTTTTTTTAACCGTAAATTGTGTTAATTAAGTATGTTAATCTATTGCTACGATTTGTAAATGCCTTATAATCAACATGATTTACGCAAAAAAAGAAAGGTATATCTCATAAGTTTTTTATGCGGCGCTGCCTTTTATTTTTAGCGCGCAGATGGCGCAGACTAAGCAGTTTTACGCAGATTTTATTCGCTTCTCCAGCTGCGTAATCCTTTCAGAGGTACAAGCAAGTCAAGCATTTCCTCGAGGAAAACGCTCCGGTTTTCCGCATTGCAGCATCCTAAAAATATTGTTGGCGATGTTGATGAATTTGGCTTGCCGACCTCTAATTTCAACCGACAAATGTCGCTTTAAGTAAAAAAAATTAGTTCAAAAAAATCGGTTTTCAAGGCGTGGCATTGAAAAAAATCTTGCCATTCTCAAAGCCAAAGCTTGCCCGGAAAGGTTGGTCTCGACAAAGGCGGCTATTGGAAAATAAGCGCACGGCTGTGGGCAAATTTTTTTATGCTGTCGCCTTTTTCTTTTTTCTCCGGAAATTTTTTCATGAGCATACACTTGTAAATTCCGTAATTTTCATGTAAGTTTGCGCTTCTTTTTTTCAAGCCATGCCAAGTACCCAACTTTTAGTCAGATACCTTACTACCCGTGTCAAGCGTGTTAATGAGCGCCGGCTGATGCTTGTGCTGAGCGTCATCACGGGTTTGCTGAGCGGTTTGGCAGCCGTGCTGCTCAAGAATACCGTGCACTTTGTTCAGCATAACCTCGTTGGGTTGATGGGCAAAATAGACGGAACAAACCTGCTCTACTTTGCCTATCCCGCCTTGGGGATGCTGCTCACCGTTCTTTTTGTCAAGTATGTAGTAAAGGATAACATTAGCCATGGCGTAACGCGCGTGCTCTACGCCATATCGCGCAAGGATTCGAGGCTACCGAGGCACAACGCCTATACCTCTATCATTGCCAGCTCCATGACCATTGGCTTTGGCGGCTCGGTGGGGGCGGAAGCGCCTATTGTGCTCACCGGCTCGGCTATTGGGTCTAACATTGGGCAAATACTTCGGCTCAACTACAAAAATATTACGCTGCTGCTGGCGTGCGGCGCCGCCGGCGCTATTGGCGGGATTTTTAAGGCGCCGCTGGCGGGCGTTATCTTTACGCTTGAGGTGCTCATGATAGATATTACGCTTTCGTCTATTGTGCCGCTGCTCATTTCGGCGGTATCGGCAACGCTGGTATCCTATTTTCTGCTTGGCCCCGATGTTGAGTTTACCAACGCCATTCAGCCATACGTGCTGGGCAACCTGCCGTACTACGTGCTGCTGGGCATTTTTTGCGGTATGGTAGGGCTGTACTTCACGCGCGGCTCGCTTTTTATTGAGAGTCGGTTTAAAAGGCTCAAAAACAGGTGGAGCAAATTGCTGGTGGGGGGGAGCATGTTGGGCGTTTTGATTTTCATCTTCCCGTCGCTCTACGGCGAAGGCTACGGCGTGCTCACCTCGCTGCTCAACGGCGACTCCGACGCCGTTCTTCACAATTCTATTTTTCCGGCCGCCATAAAAGATTCCGTATGGTTTCTTTTTGTCTATCTTTTGCTGGTGCTGGTGTTCAAGGTTGTGGCAATGTCTGCCACCAATAGCGGCGGCGGCGTTGGCGGAACGTTTGGCCCCACGCTGTTTCTGGGTGGCATCTGCGGCTTCTTTGTGGCAAAGCTGGTCAACTTTTTTAGCCATGCCGCCAACTTGCCCGAAGCCAACTTCACCCTTGTAGGCATGGGGGGGCTTATGGCTGCGGTGATGCACTCGCCCCTCACCGCCATATTCCTCATTGCCGAAATCACCGGCGGATACGCCTTGCTCCTGCCCCTTATGCTCACCTCCATTACTTCCTACGCCATTATCTGTTACTTTGAGCCGCACTCCATATACACCAAGCGTTTGGCGCAAACAGGCGACTTGCGCACGCAAAACAAAGACAAGGCCGTGCTTACCCTGCTGCGCACCGACGCGCTGGTGGAGCAGGATTTCAACCCCGTACACATAGGCGCAACGCTGGGCGAGCTGGTGAACGTGGTCGCAAAGTCAAAGCGCAACGCTTTTCCCGTTATCAACGACGACGGGCGGCTCATGGGTATTGTTTTGCTCGACGATATGCGCAAGGAAATGTTTAACCCCAGCCTTTACCACACCGCTACTGTAGAGGACTACATGAGCTCGCCGCCCGACGTGGTAATGGAAAACGAAAGCATGGAAATGGTGCTGGAGAAGTTTGAAAAGTCCGGCGCGTGGAACTTGCCCGTGGTAAGCAGCGAGAACGTTTACATTGGCTTTGTGTCAAAATCCAAGATTTTTTCGGCTTACAGGAATCTTCTCGTGCGATTTTCAAGCTGAGTCGGTTAATTTTTCATCGGTAGCGAAAGTACAGAGGTAAAACGTGTACATTTATAATTTTCTGATATACAGTACATTAAATTGCATGCAGGGGCACGGAAAGTTTTTTTATCCCTGCCGTCTTCATATTTTTCGCAAAAAAAGAGAAAAAAAATTTGCTACTTCGATAAAAAGCGCTACATTTGTACCCTTTTTGGTGGGAGAAACCGGCTGTAAAATACGTATGCCGATGTAGCTCAGTTGGCCAGAGCAGCTGATTTGTAATCAGCTGGTCGTGGGTTCGAATCCCTCCATCGGCTCTGTTTTTTTATTGGATAATTTTTGGGGGGGGATACCAGAGCGGTCAAATGGGACAGACTGTAAATCTGTTGTCTTACGACTTCGGAGGTTCGAATCCTCCTCCCCCCACACCAACACAAACCTGTAAGTAGTGGGCAGTGGGACATAAATATTTTACCAGCTCTCTGCCTCTGCGGAAAATGCGGAAGTAGCTCAGTTGGTAGAGCATCAGCCTTCCAAGCTGAGGGTCGCGAGTTCGAGCCTCGTCTTCCGCTCCAATGCTGATGTAGCTCAGTGGTAGAGCACTTCCTTGGTAAGGAAGAGGTCATGAGTTCAATCCTCATCATCAGCTCTCTTTTTTGATAGAATCTATAACGCAAATTTAAGACCAAAAAAATTAATAACTAAACATTTACAGCTATGGCAAAAGAAAAATTTGAAAAAACGAAGCCCCACGTGAACATTGGTACGATTGGGCACGTTGACCACGGTAAAACTACGCTCACCGCAGCTATCACTATGGTTTTGGCTAAGCAGGGCTTGTCGGAAATTCGCGACTTTGCGTCTATTGACAATGCACCCGAAGAAAAAGAGCGTGGCATCACCATTAACACTGCGCACGTGGAGTACCAAACCAAAAATCGCCACTACGCGCACGTGGACTGTCCGGGTCACGCTGACTACGTTAAGAACATGGTTACCGGCGCTGCCCAGATGGACGGCGCTATCCTTGTTTGCGCCGCTACCGACGGGCCTATGCCCCAAACGCGCGAGCACATCCTGCTGGCGTGTCAGGTAAACGTTCCGAAGGTGCTGGTGTTTATGAACAAGGTTGACCTTGTGGACGACCCCGAAATGCTTGACCTCGTGGAAATGGAGCTGCGCGAGTTGCTCACTTTCTACAAGTACGACGGCGATTCGGCTCCCATCATTCGCGGCTCTGCCCTCGGCGCGCTGAACGGCGACCCGAAGTGGGAGGCAAAGGTGATAGAGCTGATGGAGGCGGTAGATACCTACATCCCCGTTCCTCCCCGCGATATTGAAAAGCCTTTCCTGATGCCAATTGAGGACGTCTTCTCCATTACCGGACGCGGTACCGTAGCAACGGGACGTATCGAAACCGGCATTATTGAGGTGAACAACGAGGTTGAAATCATTGGCCTTGGCGAAAAACCCAAGAAGAGCGTGGTAACCGGCGTTGAAATGTTCCGCAAGATTCTCGACAAGGGTGAAGCCGGCGACAACGTAGGTTTGCTTCTTCGCGGTATTGACAAGAAAGAAATACGCCGCGGCATGGTAATTGCCAGACCCGGCTCGGTAACGCCTCACACCAGATTTGCTGCCGAGATTTACGTGCTGAAGAAGGAAGAGGGCGGACGCCACACTCCTTTCCACAACAAGTACCGTCCGCAGTTCTACCTCCGCACGCTCGACATAACCGGCGAGGTTGATTTGCCGGAAGGCGTAGAAATGGTGATGCCCGGCGACAACGTTACGATTAACGTTACGCTGATTACGCCGGTGGCCATGCACGAAGGTCTGCGCTTCGCTATCCGCGAGGGCGGGCGTACCGTAGGAGCCGGTCAGATTACCAAGATTCTGGAGTAATTGTTGGTTTGCCGGATTAAGGTAAAATCGAATAGTTAGCTCCTCTCGACAGGGGCTAACTATTTTATGGCAAATATACAGGGGCATAGTTTAATGGTAGAACGAAGGTCTCCAAAACCTTTGGTGGGAGTTCGATTCTCTCTGCCCCTGCCAAAGTAAAAAACAGCATAAATCAAAACCGCTATGATAAAATACATCAAAGAATCGTACAATGAATTGGTGAACAAGGTAACATGGCCTACGTGGAGCAGCTTGCAGTCAAGCGCCACGCTGGTAATGGTAACCTCTCTTATTTTTGCGCTGGTTATTTTTGCCATGGACTTTGTGTTCCAGCACGGCATGGAGGGTATCTACAGTATTCTTTACTAACAAAAAAATAGCGATGACCGAAGGCGAAAATTCAAAAAAAAAGTGGTATGTACTGCGAGCCATAGGCGGGAAGGAGAAAAAGGCTAAGGAGTGCATCGACAACGAGGTGCGGCGGTTGAAGCTTGAGGATTCAATTGCGCAGGTGCTCATTCCTGTCGAAAAAGTGTACCAGATACGCAACGGGAAAAAGGTAAGCAAAGACCGTGTTCTGTTCCCGGGCTACGTATTTGTTGAAATGGTACTGACGGGCGAAATTCAGCATATTCTGCTGGATATTCCTAACGTGATAGGCTTTTTGGGCGATGGCTCCAAAAAAGGCACGGTGATACCTCTTCGCCCCGCCGAAGTGAGCCGCATGTTGGGCAGCGTAGATGAAATTCAGGACAAGGAAGAGCAAATTACTACGCCTTTCTACGTGGGAGACGCTGTGAAGGTTATTGATGGGCCATTCAACACTTTCTCCGGTACTATTGAGGAAATAAACGAAGAGAAAAAGAAGCTGAAGGTGATGGTCAAAATATTTGGACGCAAAAGCCCGCTGGAGCTAAGCTTCTTGCAGGTGGAAAAAGAGTAAGCGTGTATTTCTTAATTCGGAAAAGCGGATTTAAACCTCTGAGCTGAAAAAAAGAGTAGCGCAGAGGAAAAGTTTTATCGGCGTTTGGGTTAACGTTGAAACCCGAAACGCAGACAGCATAATCAACAGAATGTTACGCACATTTGAAATAGCCCGTTTGCCTCAGCTTCCAACAGGGGCGCGGGACACAAACAAAACTTTAAAAATGGATAAAAAATGGCAAAAGAAGTAGCGGGTTTTATTAAGCTACAGATTAAAGGTGGGGCAGCCAACCCTTCGCCTCCCGTAGGTCCCGCATTGGGTTCTAAGGGCGTGAACATCATGGAGTTTTGTAAGCAGTTCAATGCCAGAACGCAGGATCGCGCCGGTAAGGTGCTCCCGGTGGTTATTACTGTTTATAAGGACAAGTCGTTTGACTTTATTGTCAAGCAACCCCCCGTGGCTATTCAGCTCAAGGAAGTGACCAAGTTAGACCTTAAAAAAGGTGGCTCTGCCGAACCCAACCGTAAAAAAGTAGCCAACGTTACGTGGGAGCAAGTACAGGCAATTGCCGAGAGCAAAATGCCAGACCTGAACGCTTTCACGGTAAAGTCGGCTATGAGCATGGTTGCGGGTACGGCGCGGAGCATGGGCATTGAGGTGAAGGGCGAATTTCCTGCTAATGTGTAAATCAAAAAAAATTTCTTTTGAGAAATGAAGCCTACAAAAAATAGAAAGGTTGTTTTAGCAAAGGTTGAACCGGGTAAGCAGTACAAGCTCGCCGAAGCCGCAAGCCAGCTGAAGGATGTTTCCTTCACAAAGTTTGATGCGTCGGTTGATATTGCTGTGCGCTTGGGCGTAGACCCCAAAAAATCCAACCAGATGGTTCGCGGCGTGGTAGCGCTGCCGCACGGCACGGGTAAAAACGTGCGCGTGCTGGCGCTGTGCACGCCCGACAAGGAAGCCGAAGCGAAAGCCGCCGGCGCAGACCACGTTGGATTGGACGACTATATCGAAAAAATCAAAGGTGGGTGGACAGATGTTGACGTGATAATTACCATGCCCAGCGTAATGGCTAAAATCGGCGCATTAGGTAAAATACTCGGGCCGCGAGGCCTGATGCCTAATCCTAAAACCGGTACGGTAACCATGGAGGTGGGCAAGGCTGTGCAAGAAGTAAAAGCCGGAAAAATTGACTTTAAGGTTGATAAAACCGGTATTATTCATGCCGCTATTGGAAAGGTTTCGTTTGAGGCCGAAAAAATAGCCGAAAACGCAAAAGAGCTTATTCACACCATTGTGAAGCTCAAACCTTCGACAGCTAAGGGAACTTACCTCAAAGGCATCACCATTTCATCTACCATGAGTCCCGGCTTGGCCATTGACCCCAAATCGGTTGAAGACCTTAAATCGTAATAGCAAAATTTAGTTATGAAAAAAGAAGAAAAAATCGTTATTATTGATAGGTTGGCCGAGCAGCTCAGGGAGACGCCCCACTTTTACCTTACGGACATTTCGACGCTGAACGCCGAGAAAACGACCGCGCTAAGGAGAAAGTGCTTTGAAAAACGGATAAAGTTGGTGGTAGTAAAAAATACTTTGCTGAAAAAGGCGCTGGAGAAAATCAGCTTTGCGGAAGTTGATATTTTCAACGTGCTAACCGGCTCCACGTCCGTAATGTTTACCGAAGAGGCAAGCGTTCCGGCGAAGCTAATCAAAGAATTTCGCGCTACCGGCGACAAGCCTGTGCTCAAAGCCGCTTACGTGCAAGAATCGCTCTACGTGGGCGACCAAATGCTGGATGAGCTGGTGAATGTCAAGAGCCGCACGGAGCTCATTGCCGACATTGCAGCCTTGCTGCAATCGCCTGTCAGAAATGTTATATCTGCGCTACAATCGAGCGGTCATACGCTATCCGGACTTGTAAAGACGCTCGAATCGCGCGCAGCATAGCGCTCTGTATTGTCGAAAAAAGTAACACGCCAAAGTCGCCCGGCATACATTGTAAATAGGGGGGCAATTTTTTTAGTAAAACTAACACTCAAAAAAA
Source organism: Prevotellaceae bacterium (assembly GCA_031284065.1). Lineage (GTDB taxonomy): Bacteria > Bacteroidota > Bacteroidia > Bacteroidales > UBA932 > JAITMY01. The sequence goes on along the minus strand of JAITAP010000187.1, from coordinate 9,677 downwards.
TATAAAAAAATGGCTGACGTAAAAAAATTAGCTGAAGAATTGGTAAACCTTACCGTAAAAGAAGTAAGCGACCTCGCAAAGGTTTTGAAAGACGAATATGGCATTGAGCCTGCCGCCGCAGCTGTGGCAATAGCAGCTCCTGCCGCCGCCGGCGCTGCCGACGCTGCCGCAGAACAAACTGAATTTGACGTAATCCTCAAGAGCGCCGGCGGCAACAAGCTACAGGTGGTGAAAGCGGTAAAAGAAATTACCTCTTTGGGGCTGAAGGAAGCGAAAGATTTGGTTGACGCTGCTCCGAAAGCTGTGAAGGAAAAAATTTCAAAGGCCGACGCCGAAGCTATAAAGAAGCAGCTTGAAGAAGTAGGTGCGGAAATAGAAGTGAAATAACGGCTTCGTTCACCATCAGATAGTTAGGTTTAGAGCTTCAATTATATGAAGCTCTAAGCCTATTGCTGTTTACATGAGTAGTTTTTAGCGTTCAACTTATCTTACAAAAAATACAGACATGCTCTCACAAACTAATGCTAACGAGCGCATCAGCTTTGCCACCATCAAAAATAAATTTGAACATCCCGATTTTTTGGAGGTGCAGCTGAAATCGTTTCAAGATTTTTTTCAGCTTGAAACAACTCCTGAAAACCGAAAAAACGAAGGGCTGTTCAAGGTCTTTCAAGAAAATTTTCCCATTACCGATACCCGCAACAACTTTGTGCTGGAGTTCGTCGACTACTTTGTTGACCCTCCACGCTACAGCATTGACGAGTGTCTGGAGCGCGGGCTTACTTACAGCGTTCCGCTCAAGGCCAAGCTCCGGCTTTACTGCACCGACCCCGAGCATGAAGATTTCGATACCGTAATACAAGACGTTTACTTGGGCACCGTGCCCTACATGACGCCGCGCGGCACGTTCGTTATCAACGGCGCGGAGCGCGTGGTGGTATCGCAGCTCCACCGCTCGCCGGGCGTATTTTTTGGTCAAAGCACGCACGCTAACGGTACCAAGCTTTACTCGGCGAGGATTATCCCTTTCAAAGGCTCGTGGATTGAGTTCGCCACCGACATCAACAACGTAATGTACGCCTACATTGACCGTAAAAAGAAGCTGCCCGTAACTACGCTGCTGCGCGCAATAGGCTACGAATCGGACAAGGATATTCTGGAAATATTCGGGCTGGCCGACGAGGTGAAGGTCTCCAAAGCAACGCTGAGCAAGTACATTGGCCGCCGCTTGGCCGCGCGTGTGCTCAAGTCGTGGATTGAGGATTTTGTGGACGAAGATACGGGCGAGGTGGTTTCCATTGAGCGCAACGAGGTGGTGATTGACCGCGAGGTGGTGCTTGAAAAAGAACATATAGACCATATTCTTGAGTCGGACGCCAAGTCTATTTTGCTCCACAAGGAAGGCCAAAACGCTACGGAGTATTCCATCATTTTGAATACGATGCAAAAAGACCCCTGCAACTCGGAAAAAGAAGCAGTGGTGTATATTTACCGCCAGCTGCGCAACTCCGAACCGCCCGACGAGGCTACGGCGCGGGATGTTATCGACAAGCTCTTTTTTTCCGACAAGCGCTACGACTTGGGCGATGTGGGGCGCTACCGTATCAACACCAAGCTCAGCCTGAACATTCCGACCGATACCCGTGTGCTGACAAAGGATGACATGATTGCCATTATCCGGCACCTCATCCAGCTCATCAACTCCAAAGCAGATGTGGACGATATTGACCACCTGAGCAACCGGCGCGTGCGCACGGTAGGCGAACAGCTCGCCAACCAGTTCAGCGTGGGGTTGGCGCGCATGTCGCGGACTATTCGCGAGCGTATGAACGTGCGCGATAATGAAGTGTTTACGCCCATTGACCTTATCAACGCAAAAACGCTGTCGTCGGTTATCAACTCGTTTTTTGGCACCAACCAGCTTTCGCAGTTCATGGACCAAACCAACCTGCTTACGGAGGTTACGCACAAGCGTCGTTTGTCGGCGCTGGGACCCGGCGGGTTGAGCCGCGAGCGCGCAGGCTTTGAGGTGCGCGACGTGCACTATACGCACTACGGACGCTTGTGCCCCATTGAAACCCCCGAAGGCCCCAACATCGGGCTAATATCGTCGCTATGCGTTTACGCCCGAATTAACAAGCTCGGCTTCATAGAAACGCCCTACCGCAAGGTGGCTAACGGTACGGTGAACCTTGCCAACGGCGAGGTGGTTTACATGAGCGCAGAGGATGAAGAAAATAAAACTATTGCGCAGGCAAACTCTGCCATTGATAGCAAGGGAAAATTTCAGGATACCCGCATAAAATGCCGTCTGGAGGCCGACTATCCGGTAATAGAGCCGGATAAAATAGAGCTGATGGACGTAGCGCCTAACCAAATTGCCTCTATTGCGGCTTCGCTTATCCCGTTCCTTGAGAATGACGACGCCAACCGCGCCCTCATGGGGGCCAACATGATGCGGCAGGCAGTTCCGCTCATTCGCCCCGAAGCGCCCATTGTGGGCACGGGGCTTGAAGGCGAAGTGGTGCGCGACAGCCGCACGCAGCTAATGGCTGAGCGTAACGGCGTAGTGGAGTACGTAGATGCTCGCGAAATTCACGTGAGGTACGACTACACCGAAGAAGAAAAATTCGTATCCTTTGACCCCGATTTGGTAGTGTATAAAATTACAAAGTACCAGAAAACGAACCAAAACACTTGTATCAACTTGCGTCCGGTGGTGGTAAAGGGGCAGCGGGTAGCCAAAGGGCAGCTGATGACCGAGGGGTACTCCACGCAGGGCGGAGAGCTGGCGCTGGGGCGTAACCTCAAGGTGGCCTTCATGCCATGGAAAGGCTACAACTTTGAGGATGCCATAGTGCTTTCGGAAAGGCTGGTGCGCGAAGATATTTTTACCTCCATACACATTGACGAGCACATTATGGAGGTGCGCGATACCAAGCGAGGCATGGAAGAGCTGACCTCCGATATTCCCAACGTGAGCGAAGACGCAACGCGCAACCTCGACGAAAACGGGCTTATCCGTATCGGCGCTACGGTTGTGCCCGGCGATATTCTCATCGGAAAAATTACGCCGAAAGGAGAAAGCGACCCCTCGCCCGAAGAAAAGCTGCTACGCGCCATCTTTGGCGACAAGGCCGGCGACGTGAAAGACGCTTCGCTCAAAGCTTCGCCATCGCTCTACGGCACGGTGGTGGATAAAAAGCTCTTTTCGCGCGTTATCAAAGAGGATAAGAAGACAAAGGCAAACGAAAAGCAGCTGATGCTGAAGTTTGACAACGAAATGGAAGAAAAAGCCTTAGAGCTGAAAGCTTGTCTGGTAGATAAGCTCTTCACGCTGGTGAATGGAAAAGCTTCGCAAGGCGTGCTGGATTACTTTGGCGCAGAAATGGTTGGCAAAGGCGTTAAGTTCACGCAGCGGTTGCTTATGGATTTGGATTACACCAACATTAACGCTACCAAGTGGACTACGGATAAGGACAAAAACACCCTGATACGCAAGCTCGTACACAACTACATGATTAAGTACAAAGAGCTGGACGCTACCATAAAGCGCAAAAAGTACAACCTGACCATTGGCGATGAGCTGCCCAGCGGTATTGTGCAAATGGCAAAGGTTTACATTGCCAAAAAGCGTAAGATTACGGTGGGCGATAAGATGGCAGGCCGCCACGGCAACAAGGGTATTGTAGCCCGCGTGGTGCGCGACGAAGATATGCCGTTCCTTGAGGACGGTACGATTGTAGATATTGTGCTCAACCCGCTGGGCGTGCCCTCGCGTATGAACCTTGGGCAGATATACGAAACCGTATTGGGCTGGGCAGGCAAGCAAATGGGAGTGAAATTTGCCACGCCCATTTTTGACGGAGCGCAGCTGGATCACCTGACCGAGTACACCGAAAAGGCAGGCATCCCGCGCTTTGGCAAAACATACCTGCACGACGGCGGCACCGGCGAAAAGTTTGACCAGCCGGCTACCGTAGGCGTTATCTACATGATTAAGCTGGGGCACATGGTGGACGACAAGATGCACGCGCGCTCCATAGGGCCTTACTCGCTTATCACGCAGCAACCGCTGGGCGGTAAGGCGCAGTTTGGCGGCCAGCGCTTCGGCGAAATGGAGGTGTGGGCGCTCGAATCTTATGGAGCTGCCAACATTTTGCAGGAAATACTTACCGTAAAATCCGATGATGTGGTGGGCAGAGCCAAAACGTATGAAACCATTGTAAAAGGCGACCCAATGCCTACGCCCGGATTACCCGAATCGCTCAACGTGCTGCTGCACGAACTCAGAGGATTGGGGCTGGACATAGGGCTGAAGTGATGAAATTCTAAATTTTCAGAATTTCAAAAATTACAAAATTTGCATATTATCACTTGTTAATTATGTAAATTTGCAATCTAAAATAAATTAGCATATAGTTATTTATGATGAAAAAGGATACTAAGCTTAAGAGCAATTTTAGCCGGATAAGCATAAGCCTCGCCTCTCCGGAGCAAATTCTGGAGCTGTCGAGCGGCGAGGTGCTTAAGCCCGAAACCATCAACTACCGCACCTACAAGCCGGAGCGCGACGGGCTTTTCTGCGAGCGCATTTTTGGCCCCGTAAAAGACTACGAATGTCACTGCGGAAAGTACAAGCGTGTGCGCTACAAGGGTATTGTGTGCGACCGTTGCGGAGTGCAGGTAACGGAAAAAAAAGTGCGCCGCGAGCGAATGGGGCACATTACGCTGGTAGTGCCGGTGGCGCATATCTGGTATTTCCGCTCGCTGCCCAACAAAATTGGCTACCTGCTCGGTATTCCAACCAAAAAGCTGGACGCCGTGATTTACTACGAGCGCTACGTGGTGATACAGCCGGGCGTTATAGCGTCGCAAGGCGTAAACACCAACGACCTGCTGACGGAAGAAGAGTATCTGCAAATCATGGAACAGCTGCCCAAAGACAACGCTCATCTGGACGACAGCGACCCCAACAAGTTTATTGCAGGCATGGGCGCTGAAGCTATCTACATGCTGCTGCAACGCTTAGACCTCAACGCGCTCTCGTTTGAGCTGCGCGACCGCGCAAGCCACGAAACCTCTCAACAGCGTAAAACGGATGCACTCAAGCGGCTTCGCGAAGTTGAATCTTTTCGCGAATCGCACGAGGTGAACAGGCCCGAGTGGATGATTATGAAGGTGCTTCCCGTCATTCCGCCGGAGCTGCGCCCTCTGGTGCCGCTCGACGGCGGCCGCTTTGCCACGTCGGACTTGAACGACCTCTACCGGCGCGTTATCATTCGCAACAACCGCCTGAAGAGGCTTATCGAAATTAAGGCTCCCGAGGTGATCCTGCGCAACGAAAAGCGTATGCTCCAAGAAGCTGTGGATTCGCTGTTTGACAACTCGCGCAAGTCCAACGCCGTAAAAACGGAGTCTAACCGCGCTTTGAAATCGTTGAGCGATAGCTTAAAGGGAAAGCAAGGCCGCTTCCGCCAAAACTTGCTGGGTAAGCGCGTTGACTACTCGGCGCGTTCGGTAATTGTGGTAGGCCCCGAGCTCAAAATGCACGAGTGCGGACTGCCTAAGGAAATGGCCGCCGAGCTCTACAAGCCTTTTGTCATCAGAAAGCTCATTGAGCGCGGCATAGTAAAAACCGTAAAATCGGCAAAAAAGATTGTTGACCGCAAAGACCCCGTGATATTTGACATTCTGGAAAACGTGATGAAGGGGCACCCTGTGCTGCTCAACCGTGCGCCAACGCTGCACCGCTTGGGTATTCAGGCGTTTCAGCCGCTCCTCATTGAGGGTAAGGCAATCCAGCTTCACCCGCTGTCGTGCACCGCGTTCAACGCAGACTTCGACGGCGACCAGATGGCCGTACACCTCCCGCTGGGCAACGCTGCCATTCTGGAGGCGCAGCTGCTCATGCTGGGGTCGCACAACATCCTGAACCCGGCAAACGGTGCGCCAATCACAGTGCCCTCGCAGGACATGGTGCTTGGATTGTACTACATTACAAAGCCACTTAAGGACGCTAAGGGCGGAGGCCTGACCTTTTACGGAACGGAGGAAGTGCTCATTGCATACAACGAAAAGGCTGTTGACCTGCACGCCATTGTGAAGGTGCGCTACCCGATTTGGCAGGAGGAAACAAACACCTACAAGCACGAGATAATCGAAACAACGGTAGGGCGTATCATTTTCAACCAGTACGTGCCCAAAGAGGCGGGATACCTCAACGAGCTGCTGACCAAAAAATCGCTGCGCGACATTATCGGGCTTATCATCAAAAAAACAAACATTGCCACCACCGCAAAATTCCTTGACGATATTAAGAACCTGGGCTACCAAATGGCGTTCCGTGGCGGCTTGTCGTTCAACTTGGAAGACGTTATCATTCCCAAAGAAAAGCAGGACTTGGTGCAGGAAGGCTACAATCAGGTGGCAGAGGTGGAAAGCAACTACAGCATGGGCTTTATTACCAACAACGAGCGCTACAACCAAGTGATTGACGTATGGACGCACACCAACGCCAAGCTGACGCAAATCCTGATGAAGCAGCTTACGTCGGACAACCACGGGTTTAACTCGGTGTACATGATGCTCGACTCCGGCGCGCGCGGCTCGAAGGAGCAAATCCGCCAGCTGTCGGGTATGCGCGGGCTTATGGCCAAGCCCCAAAAATCGGGGGCGGAAACAGCGCAAATTATCGAAAACCCCATCTTGTCGAACTTCAAAGAAGGCTTGTCGGTGCTGGAGTACTTCATCTCTACACACGGCGCCCGCAAGGGTTTGGCGGATACGGCGCTCAAAACCGCCGACGCAGGCTACCTCACGCGCCGCTTGGTGGACGTGTCGCACGATGTGATAATCAACGAAAATGACTGCGGAACGCTGCGCGGGCTGTTGGCGTCTGCCATAAAGAACAACGAGGATGTGGTGGTTTCGCTCAGCGAGCGCATACTTGGCCGCACCTCAGTGCACGACGTAGTGAACCCGTTGACCAACAAAATGCTGGTTAAGGCAGGGGAAGAAATTACCGAAGATATTGCCCGCGCCATAGAGGAATCGCCCATTGAGCAGGTCGAAATTCGCTCGGTGCTCACCTGCGAATCCAAAAAGGGCGTTTGCGCCAAGTGCTACGGCCGCAACCTTGCCACCGGACGCATGGTGCAAAAGGGAGAAGCGGTGGGCGTGATTGCCGCTCAGTCCATCGGCGAGCCGGGAACGCAGCTCACGCTACGTACATTCCACGTGGGCGGTACGGCCTCCAACGTGATGAGCGACTCTAAGGTGGTTGCCCGCTACGACGGTATTTTGAGAATTGAGGAGTTGCGCACCATCGAAAAACAGGGCGAAAAACGCAAGGTTGACGTTGCCATCGGGCGTTTGGCCGAAATGTACATCATAGACAAAAACACCGGCGCCACGCTCTACACGCACGCCGTGCCCTACGGCACTACCCTGTACTTCAAGAGCGGCGTAGAGGTCAAGAAAGGCGACCTTATTTGCGAGTGGGACCCTTACAACGCCGTTATCATCTCGGAGTACGCCGGTACGGTGGAGTTTGAGAGCTTGGTGAAGGATGTTACCTACAAGGAGGAAACCGACGACCAGACGGGCTACAGCGAAAAAGTGATTGTGGAGTCGCGCGACAAAACCAAAAATCCGCTGGTGAAAATCGTAAACGAAAAAGGTGAAGAGGTCAAAAACTACAACCTGCCGGTGGGTGCGCATATTGTGATAGAGCAGGAGCAAAAAGTGAAGATAGGCGATGTGCTGGTGAAAATCCCCCGCGCTGTGGGCAAGGCCGGCGACATTACCGGTGGTTTGCCCCGCGTAACGGAGCTGTTTGAGGCGCGTAACCCGAGCAACCCCGCAGTGGTATCGGAAATCGACGGCGAGGTGCTGCTGGGTAAGGTGAAGCGCGGTAATCGTGAAATCATCATCACCTCCAAAACGGGCGAAGAAAAGCACTACCTCGTGCCGCTATCCAAGCAAATTCTGGTGCAGGAAAATGACTTTGTCCGCGCCGGAACGCCGCTCTCCGACGGCGCTATAACTCCGGACGACATCCTGAAAATTCTGGGGCCAACAAAGGTACAGGAGTACATTGTGAACGAAGTGCAGGAGGTTTACCGCTTGCAAGGCGTAAAAATCAACGACAAGCACTTTGAGGTGATAGTGCGGCAGATGATGCGCAAGGTAGAAATTGCCGACGCAGGCGATACCCGCTTCCTCGAAAAGGAAATCGTGGACAGGTGGGAGTTCATGCAGGAAAACGACTGGATTTACGACAAAAAGGTGGTAACAGACGCCGGAAGCTCCCCCGACCTGAAGGTGGGACAAATTGTAACCTCCCGCAAGCTGCGCGACGAAAATTCACTGCTCAAGCGAAAAGACCTGAAGCCGGTAGAGGCGCGGGACGCAATGCCCGCAACCTCCTCGCAGGTGCTGCAAGGCATTACCCGTGCCGCGCTGCAAATCCGAAGCTTTATGTCGGCCGCCTCGTTTCAGGAAACTACCAAAGTGCTCAACGAAGCCGCCATCAACGGCAAGGTTGACACGCTGGAGGGGCTAAAGGAAAACGTTATCTGCGGACACCTGATACCCGCCGGAACGGGCTTGCGAGAGTTCGACCGACTCATAGTTGGTTCAATGGAGGATATGCAGAAAGTTTCGGCAAAAAAGGAGAAAAAATCCGTTGCAGAGGCGTAAGCGCCGGTACATTTCAACATTTTTTTGTATATAGCGAGTGGCATGGAGTGAGGTACTCCGTGCCACTCCTCATTTGAAAGAGTTTCTATCCAATATTATCGAACTAAGGAGGCTGAATTATTCGCGTGGATGATTATGATGTTCGCCCAAGCAAGCAAAAAAGTAGTATGGGAAAGAATGAATTGCATGGTAAAGTACAACAGTTTGTCGGTCTGCAAGACGTAAGTGATGGAGATTTTCTTTCGCCGTCGCGAGATATAATGCTACCGCCGCTACCTCAAAATGTATTGGCAGTCATTGGTAGCCAGCCAAAGCCGGTGGTGATAAAGAAAGGCATTTTTGAAAAAAATAAAGAACATCACGCAGAGCTTACACCGGAAGATAGCCGCAACATACTTGCGAATGTTCTTTACAACCCTGATTTAGTGGGGCAGTCACAGCCGCAAACAAAGAAATATTATTGGCTGATCGTTAAAACGGGCGACAAACAAAATGCGGTTGTAGTTATTGATGCGTACCCGGCAAAAAATGTGATAGAAGTAGTGGGCTGGCGCAAGATAAGAAGCAGAAGTTTTGAGCAACTAAAAAGGCAATCAGAACGCGAGGGCGGCCAATTCCTCATACTTTCGCCCACAAATGGGTTGGCAGCAGGCCTTTCTGCTCTTCCGTCTGATTAAACCTTTTACGGCAACAAAAATAGTGGTTTTATTTGAAAAAACAAAATCCATGTAATTCGTATAATATTGTCCACAGATTACACGGATTACACAGATTGTAGCGAAAAAATCCATGTAACTCGTATAATATTGTCCACAGATTACACGGATTACACGGATTGTCGCGAAAAAAAATCCGTGTAATCCGTGTAATCTGTGGACAAATTCTTTACTGCTTATAGCGAAAAAAATCCGTGTAATCCGTGTAATCTGTGGACAAATTCTTTAGGGCAGCTGCAAGCCACCCTTACTCACCTC
>JAITAP010000147.1 GCA_031284065.1 Prevotellaceae bacterium | reverse complement strand
GCCCGTTCGGCTCATAGCCGCCCACAGAGGTTACGCCCAAGCCGTCATAGCCATGCAGCCGGTTGAAAGCAACTTCTTGTATGTGGTGAGCAAACCTCATGGTTAAGTAGATATTTTTTGTAGAAAAATTTAATGTCCCGAAAATAATTACAGCGGCAAAATTATCGTAAAGTTTTTGCGCCAACTTCCCGGCGCAAAAGTAGCGAAGAAATTTCCAAAAAAAAATACCACAATCATGGTATTTTTTCCGCGCTATACGGGCGCCAATACCGCCGAATTTTTGCCTTAATGATTTGTGCAAATATACGACAGAAGTATTAAAAAGAATCCCAAACCCACAGCTAAAAAATGCTATCTAATTTATTTGCAACAAAATTGTAGCAAATGGACATATTTGCTTAACTATTGTAATGTAAAAATAGCATAATGCAGAGAAAGTGTAAGGGAAATTTTTTGGGGGAATTACGAATTAGGAATATGCTTACGCCGCAAACCACATTTCCACCTGATTTTCTCACCTCAACGCCATAAAAAATAAATTTTCGTCGGCTGGGTACTTGTAAATCTCATGATTTTCATGTAAGTTTGCTGCAAAAACCAAAGAGCATTATGCCAACAAGATTAGTAATCATACCTACCTACAACGAAAAGGAAAACATAGAAGCCATTACCCGTAAGGTTTTTTCGCTTGGCGTGCGCTTCGACATGCTGATTATCGACGACGGGTCTCCCGACGGCACGGCGCAAATTGTAAAGCGGCTGCAAGGCGAATTTGGCGACCGGCTGCACCTCGTGGAGCGCGCCGGCAAGCAGGGGCTGGGCACGGCGTACATTGCCGGATTTCGGTGGGGGCTGTCGCACGGCTACGAGCAAATCTGCGAAATGGACGCGGACTTTTCGCACAACCCCGACGACCTTATCCGCCTCGCGGAGGTCTGCGACAAGGGCGCAGATATTGCGGTAGGCTCGCGCTACATTACCGGCGTGAACGTCGTAAACTGGCCTATGAAGCGCGTGATGACGTCGTACTACGGCTCGGCGTACGTGCGCAAGGTGCTGCGCCTCAAGGTGCGCGATATGACCGCCGGGTTTAAGTGCTACACCCGTCGCGTGCTTGAGGCTATCGACTTCGACCGTATCAGCATGAAAGGCTACGGCTTTCAGATAGAAATGAAGTACACCGCCATCAAGCTGGGCTTCAAATTGGTGGAAATCCCCATTATTTTTGTGGATAGAAAGCTGGGCAGCACCAAGATGAGCGGCGGTATCTTCCGCGAAGCGCTGTGGGGCGTAATTAAGCTCCGATTTAAGAGATTTTGAACCGGCTGACGCTGAAATTTCACAGCTACAGCATTTTGAAAATTTCAGAATTCACAGCTATGTGAATTTTGAAAATCCGCAATTCTGTAAATTAACCCCAAAATTCGTAAATCACCTTGAAACTTCTCATCCGCTCGGCACGTATTGTCAACGAAGGCGCTTCGTTTGAGGGCAGCGTCCTTGTTGACGGGGGAAAGATAGCGGGCGTGTACGCCGGTGCGCCGCCGCGCTTGCCGGAACCCGGCAACGATGTTGAAACGCTCAACGCCGCAGGGCTGCTGCTGCTGCCGGGCGTGATTGATACGCACGTTCACTTCCGCGATCCGGGTTTCCCGCGCAAAGGCACGTGGGGCAGCGAAAGCCGCGCTGCCGTTGCCGGCGGCGTTACCACCGTAGCCGATATGCCCAACACGCTGCCGCAAACCACCTCTATAGCGGCGTTGCGGGAAAAAAACGCCATCGCCGCGCAAAGTTCCCTGACCAATTATTTCTGCTACCTCGGCGCTACCGCCAACAACGTTGACCTCATCGCAAAGCTGACCAAAGACGACGCTTTTGCCGTGAAGCTGTTCATGGGCTCCAGCACCGGAAACATGCTGATGAACGACGACAAGCTGCTCAACCGCCTCTTTGCCGAATGTCGGCTGCCCATTGTGGCACACTGCGAAGACGAAAATATCATCCGCCAAAACACGGAGCGGTACAAAAGCGTGTACGGCGCACAAATTCCCTTTGCCATGCACCCGCAAATACGCAGCGAGGAAGCTTGCTACGCCTCGACCAAGCAAGCCGTAACGCTGGCAAGAAAGCACGGCGCGCAGCTGCATGTGGCGCACGTTTCCACTACCCGCGAGTTGGCGCTGTTCGATGCAGGCGAAAAGAGAATAACCGCCGAGACCTGCCCGCACTACCTGTGGTTTTGCGACGAGGACTACGCCGCAAAGGGCGCGTTCCTGAAGTGTAACCCTGCCGTAAAATCGGCGGCCGACCGCGCCGCGCTGCGCCGCGCCGTTGCCGCAGGGACAATTGCCTCCATTGCCACCGACCATGCGCCGCACACGCCGGACGAAAAGCAAAACCCCTACCTCGACGCGCCGTCGGGCTTGCCGCTCATACAACATTCGCTGGTGGCCATGCTGGAGCTGGCGCGGCAAGGTTTTTTTTCCGTCGAAACGGTGGTGGAAAGAATGTGCCACGCTCCTGCAAGGATTTTCGGCATCCGCAATCGCGGCTTCATCCGCGCGGGCTACGCCGCCGACCTCGTGCTGGTCAACCCGCGCGCGCCGTGGCAGGCGACAAACGAAAATACGCTACACAAGTGCGGGTGGAGCGTTTTTGCCAGCTGCACCTTCTCGCACAAGGTTACCCATACCTTTGTGAACGGAAAGATGATGATGAATAATGAATAATGAATAATGAATAACGGCGCAAGGCGTACCATTTTTGTATTCCTTTTCATTGTTGTCCGCCAAGGACTTTGTTGCAACGAGAGCAGATTATAAAATTTTGAATTTTGAATTTTGAATTTTGAATTGGCTTGCGCCGGACAAGCCCCGCAGGGACGACACTTTTGGAGACCTCACCCCCGACCCCTCTCCAAAGGAGAGGGGAGCAGGGACACGATGTTCGGCGCAAGCCTCCCCTCTCCTTTGGAGAGGGGTAGGGGGTGAGGTCTGGGAGCGAGGTGTTGCAGGTCGCTTGCGTCTTTCATTCCGTAGGAATGAATCGCTTGGTAGAAATGGGCAATGGTTCTCGGCGCAACACATTCCGTTAGGAATGTGCCCACAAATATTTCGGAGCCATTCCTACGGAATGTCGGGTTCGGTGGTGGGGATGCTTTTCTACCGAGCGTTCCATCCCTAACGGGATGGCGCAAACGCCGCCGTTTCGTCGCCAACCCGTCGCCGTCCCGTCGCCATCCCGCCGTCGTTTCGTCTCCATCCCGCCGTCATTCCGAGCGCAGCGAGGAATCTCCCACCCTACCCCCGGACGTGTGGGCGCGTTGCGCGGTGAGACGCACGCCGTGCGTCTCTACATGCGTGGCAAATCTCCGCTCCCGCCGCCGTCCCGCTCCCGCCGTCGTTCCTAACTTCACTCGTCCCAGCTATCCGTCCTGAACGACGAAACGGGCAGGCCTTCCGTGCCAAACAAAACGCCCGTTACAAAATCTTTGAAAGCGTACCGCACCGCCACCGGTCTCTTTACCTTCGGGCAGGTGAGCGTAACCGACGCGTATTTTCCGGAATTAATTTTAGCCTTGGCGGGGTAAAATTTTCTGTTTGCACCGGCAACTTCAAAAAGCGTTACCTCGCGCCCGTAGCTTGTCAAGCCTAAGGGAGCGTTGTCAAAATATACGGTTACGGTATCGCTGCTTACCTTCATTTCCCTGTAGGCAGGGCTTGCAAATGCAAAGCCGACAAGTCCGTACGTTCTTGCCAACGCCTGTAGCCCGAGCCGTTCGCCTGCAACGTGCTTGTCTGCGGGGTGAATACAGCGCTCCTCGCCTTTGTCTATGAGCGTCGCCATTGCCGAATTGGGGATAACGTCCTCGCACTTGCGCTGCGCATCGCGCAGGAAGGCAGAGTTGTACTTTCCGCCCTTGTTGTACGGCGGTAGCGCGGCGTAGTCAAACGGAGCAATTTGTGCGTAGTAAAACGGGAAGTCGCCAATACCCCAGACCCTGCGCCAGCTCTGCACCATAGCCGGAAACAGCTTCTCGTACCTGTCCGGCGCTTCGTAGTTCGACTCGCCCTGATACCAAATGCACCCCCTCACGGTATAGCCAACAACGGGGTTTAGCATGGCGTTGTAGAGGGTAGTCGGCGTGCGGTTTGCAGGCTTAATGTCGCTATCTTTTTCCGGAATTTTTACATCGGGAAAATCTTTCAGCGCGTCCCTACTCATCCACGCCTCAACTGTGGAGCCGCTATAGCTAACGCAAACAAGCCCCACCGGAATATCCAGCGCCTCGTTAAGCAGCTTTCCGAAGTGGTAGGCGGTGGCGCTAAAGCTTCCGGTGGTTGCAGGGCTTGCCTCTTGCCACAGGGCTTCCTTTGCAAATTCGCGTTGCAGCGCTGCGGCAGAGGCGCGGGGCGCGGTGATGCAGCGGATATTTTTGTTACGCGAATGTAAAATGTACCGGTTAGAGGACGTGGTAGGCTGGTTGCGGTAGCCCTTTACCGGCATTTCCATGTTCGACTGGCCGGAGCAGAGCCACACTTCGCCCAGCATCACGTTGCTGAGCGTGAGGGGTGCGCCGTCGTTCAGCGTAATTTCGTAGGGGCCTCCGGCGGCGGCGGTGGACACTTTTTGCTGCCAGCGTCCGTCGCTGCCCGCCTCTACAGCGTAGGTCTTACCATTCCACGACGTCGTTACCAAAAGGGTTGCGCCCGCCCGAGCCTCCCCCCACAAGGCAACGTCGCTCTGCTGCTGTAGCACCATATTGTTGCCAAAAATGTACGGTAGCCTTACTTCGGCTAAAGCCGTCGGCGCACCGGCAACAACGGCAAGGAGAGATAAAATAATTTTTTTCATGAGCGCAATGAATTTTAATGTTGTTAGTTAGCAAACCGCCCCTACGCAATACCCCGTTGACCCGTAGAGGCTGACAAAACTTGAAAGTTTGCACAAATGTACCAAAATAACAGCTATCTTTGCAAGCCGAAAAATCACTTTTATTTTCTAACGTCTTAACTCTGCATAACCGCTTGACAAGTATTGCATTTATACAAAATCCCGCTTCGGGCGCGAGGCAAAAGTTGGATTTTCCCGTGCTTATTCGCCGTTTTTTTACGAGCGACAAGGGATTTAACGTTACCTTTTACCGCACAAGGTTTGCCGGCGACGCGACCGCTGCGGCAAAGCGGCTTGCCGGCGAAGGCTGCGATATTGTGGTTGCCATTGGCGGCGACGGCACGGTGAACGAGGTGGCGCAGGCGCTGACCAACACCGGCGCCGCGCTGGGGATTGTGCCCGTAGGCTCGGGCAACGGGCTGGCGCGGCATCTGCGCATCCCGATGAACGTTTGCAGGGCGCTGGAGCTTATCTCTACCGCAAAGGCGCACCGGATGGACTACGGGCTGATGAACGGCGTACCGTTTTTCTGCACCGCCGGCGTAGGCTTCGATGCGCTGGTAGGCAACATGTTTGCGCAAGCCGACTCGCGCGGTTTTACGTCCTACCTGCGGCAAATCCTAAAAGCGTTCCTGTCGTACAAGCCCGAGCAGTACGACCTCGCCATTGACGGGGAAGCCGCCATTCGCCGCAAGTCATTCCTGATAACCTTTGCCAACGCCTCGCAGTGGGGCAACAACGCCTGCATTGCGCCCGCCGCCAGCGTCTCCGACGGGCTGATTGACATGGTGGTGGTGGGCAGCTTTCCGCTTTACCACGCGCCACGCATCGCCGTAAAGCTTTTCACCCGACGAATTGACAAGCTCCGCTTCGTTGAAGTTTTCAGGTGCCGCACCGCCACCGTTGACCGTGCGCACAGCGGCTATGTTCACTACGACGGCGAGCCTTCGCAAACCGGCCGCCGCATTGAGGTGAAGATGGTGCAAGGCGCGCTGAACGTCATAAGTTAGGCGGTTGGCGCGGCGTTGCTGCCTGCCGCACCCTGCGGCGCCGTTTCGACGCTAAAGCAGGAAACCTTGTCCAGCTTGCGCCTGAAGACGTAGAGCGCAAGGTAGTACAGCGCAAGAACCCCCAGCGAGGATATGCCGGCTGCGCCTTTTGGCAAGCCTGCCGCAAGCAGCAGCAAGAGGCTTCCCACCAGCACCGCCACAGGCGTCAGGTAAACAAGCGTAAACGCTTTTTGCCCCGGTAGCTGCGTCTCCACAACGGTAACGTTATCGCCCGCCGAGTAGCAATGCAGGTCGTCGGGGGAGAGGTATATCAGGTGGCTGTGGCCGTGAGCCGACGCTGAGCGCGGGGAAGATTTCAGGGATACGGTTATGCCGTCTTCGTCAACGCTTTCAACAACGGCAGAGTGCAGGATTTGTTTTGGCATGGTTCGTTGGGGTTTTTTGTTAGCTGATAATGCTGTAATCCTTGTTATCGTTTTTGAGCTTGCTGAGGTTTTTGGGCAGGATTTCGTTTTTTTCGCTGCTAAGCATGGGGTCGGCTTGCAGCACCTTTTCGGCAACTTGCCGGGCGTACTCCAGAATTTTGCCGTCTGTGGCAAGGTTGGCTATGTGGAGGTCAAACGCCATTCCGCTTTGCAAGGTTCCCTCAAGGTCTCCGGGGCCTCGCATTTTGAGGTCTTCTTCGGCAATTTTGAAGCCGTCGTTAGTGCTGCACATCATCTCCATTCGGCGTCGGCCGTCGTTGCTCAGCTTCACGTCGCTCATCAGGATGCAGAACGATTGCTCGGCGCCGCGCCCCACGCGCCCGCGCAGCTGGTGCAGCTGGGCAAGCCCAAACCGCTCGGCGCTCTCAATCACCATAACGCTGGCGTTGGGAACGTTCACGCCTACCTCTATGACCGACGTGGCGACCATAATGTTTGCCTCGCCGCGCACAAACGCCTGCATGGCCTCCTCCTTTTCTTCATTCTTTAGCTGGCCGTGCACCATGCACACCCTGTACTGCGGCGCGGGGAACACCTGCGTTATCATCTCCCAGCCGTCCTGCAAGTTTTTGTAGTCCATTTTTTCGGACTCGCGGATGAGCGGGTACACCACGTACACCTGCCGTCCGGCGGCAATTTGCTCGCGCATAAAGCCAAATACGTGGCTTCGCCTGCTGTCGAAAAAGTGCACGGTTTTGATTGGCTTTCGTCCGGGCGGGAGCTCGTCTATTACCGATACCTCAAGGTCGCCGTAGAGGGTCATTGCCAGCGTGCGCGGAATGGGCGTTGCCGTCATCACAAGAATGTGCGGCGGATGCTCGCTTTTTTCCCAGAGCCTGCCGCGCTGCGCCACGCCAAACCGGTGCTGCTCGTCAATCACCACAAGCCCCAGCCGCTCAAACTGCACCGCGTCCTCTATCAGCGCGTGCGTGCCGATGAGGATGTGAACTTCGCCCAGCCGGAGCTTTTCGAGCAGCTTGCGACGCTCCGGCTTTTTTGTGGAGCCGGTGAGCAGCGCCACGTTAATGCTCATGCCGTGCAGCATTTCCGTTACGCTTTTGAAGTGCTGCGTAGCCAAAATTTCGGTGGGCGCCATCATGCAGCTCTGGTAGCCGTTGTCGGCTGCAATGAGCATGCACATAAGCGCCACCATTGTTTTTCCGCTGCCCACGTCGCCTTGCAGCAGCCTGTTCATTTGCCGTCCGGAGCCTGTGTCGGCGCGGATTTCCTTGATGACGCGCTTTTGCGCACCGGTCAGCTCAAACGGCAGGTTGTGGTGAAAAAAGTAGTTAAATATCTCCCCCACCTGCGAAAAGAGAAACCCGTTGTTGGCTTTTACCCGCTTTGTGCGCGTGCGCAGAATGTTTAGCTCTATGTAAAAGAGCTCCTCGAACTTGAGCCTGTCCTGCGCTTGTTTCAGCAGCGCGGGGCTTTGCGGGAAGTGAATATTGAGCAACGCCTCGCGGAGCGAAGCAAGCCGGTTGGCTTCAATCAGGTACGGCGGGAGCGTTTCCTCAATTCTTGGCAGCGCCATACCCAGCAATACATTTTGCAGCCGACTTATGGCGCGTGATTCCAGCCCCATATCCTTGAGCCGTTCGGTGCTACTGTACACTGCCTGTATGCTGGACGTTATTTTACCTTCCTCCTTTACCACGTCTTCCAGCTCGGGGTGCACAATGTTGAGCCTGCCGCCAAAGAGGGTGGGCTTGCCAAAGATGGTATAGGTGTTGCCTGCGTGCAGATTTTTTTGGAAAAACGGAATACGCTTAAACCATACCAGCTCAATGCTTCCCGTGCCGTCGGAGAAGATGGCGATGAGCCGCTTCTGCTTGGCGTTCACCTCGCGAAAGCCGGCTATTTTTCCTCTTAGCAGCACGTAGGGCATGTCTTCGTTGATTTCGCGGATGGCGTATATGCGCGTTTTGTCAACGTAGCGAAAAGGGAAATGGCGGAGCAGGTCGCCAAACGTGCGAATGTTGAACTCTTTTTGCAGCAGCTCGGCACGCTTGGGGCCAACTCCGGGCAGGAATTTTATTTCGTTATCTAAAATGTACGACATAGCTTGCCGCAAAGATACAAAAATCCTTTTAGAGTTTAGAGCGCGAACCCTCAATTCTCAACTTGGCGTCGCAGGCGTTACCTGTGAATAACCTCGCTGAAATACGGGGAAGAGCTTGGGCGTTGTGTTGTGTTTTCC
>JAITAP010000118.1 GCA_031284065.1 Prevotellaceae bacterium | reverse complement strand
GCAAATCATTTTTAGGGTCAAGGTAGCGGGGCATTGCTTTACGTTTTACGGGTTGAATTTCTGCCCCAAAGATATGTTTTTTATCCCGTATCGCCAAAAATAAAGAATTTTTGAGCTTTGAGGTGTGCGAAGCGCGACTGTCGCCGCAAAAAAATTTTGCGCTTCAAAAAATAAAGCGTACTTTTGGGGCGGTTTAATCATCAAAAATGAGAGCGAAAATTATTGATACCAAAGTGAATATCTCAGGAGGCTTACCGCTGCATCCGGACGCTTCGCTCCACCGTAAAGCGTCTTACCCTAAAAAATACGCTCGCCGCTGGGCAGCGTATTTTTCATTCGTATAAAACTTTAAAAATTAAAAATGGCGACGAAGTATATATTTGTAACGGGAGGCGTTGTTTCCTCTCTTGGAAAAGGCATTGTGGCTGCGTCTCTTGCCAAGCTGCTACAGGCGCGTGGTTTTTCTGTGGCTATCCAGAAGCTCGACCCCTACATTAACGTTGACCCCGATACGCTGAACCCTTACGAGCACGGGGAGTGCTACGTAACCATCGACGGGGCGGTAACCGACCTCGACCTTGGCCACTACGAGCGGTTTTTGGGGATTCACACCACGCAGGAGAACAACGTTACCACCGGGCGCATTTACCAGACGGTAATCAACAACGAGCGCAAGGGCGAGTACCTCGGCAAGACGGTGCAGGTTATCCCCCACATTACGGACGAAATAAAGCGCCGTATTCAGCTGCTCGGAACTTGCCATCACTACGATTTTGTCATTACGGAAATCGGCGGAACGGTAGGCGACATTGAGTCGCTGCCGTACATAGAAGCCGTGCGGCAGCTGCGCTACGAGCTCGGCTCAGACAACGCGCTCTTTATCCACCTGACGCTCGTGCCCTACATCAAAGCGGCGGGAGAACTCAAATCGAAGCCCACGCAGCACTCCGTAAAGCAGCTTCTGGAAAACGGCGTACAGCCCGACGTACTTGTGCTGCGCACAGAAAAAGACTTGCCCCGCGAGTTTCGCAGAAAAATTGCGCTGTTCTGCAACGTTGACCCCGACGCTGTGGTGCAGTCGATAGACGTGCCCACCATTTACGAGGTGCCGCTGATGATGCAAAAGGAAAAGCTGGACGAGGTGGTGCTCAAAAAATTCAAACTCAACGACGCGCCCGACGCTGATATGGAGGCGTGGGGACAATTTGTGGAGAAATCCAAGCGTCCGAAAAAAACGGTCAACGTTGCGCTGGTGGGCAAGTACGTAGAGCTGCCCGACGCTTACAAGTCCATCCTCGAGGCGTTCATTCACGCCGGCGTGTACAACGAGTGCAAGGTAAAAATTCACTTTTTCCAGTCGGAGCACATAGACGAGCGCACCGTGTCCGAAACGCTGAAAGACATGCAGGGCATTATGATTGCGCCGGGCTTTGGGGAGCGCGGCATAGAGGGGAAAATTGCCGCCGCGCGCTACGCCCGCGAGAACAACATCCCGTTCTTCGGCATTTGCCTTGGTATGCAGTGCGCCGTTGTGGAGGTTGCCCGCAACGTGCTTGGGTACAAGGATGCGCACTCGTCCGAAATAAACCCGAACACTCCGCACAAGGTTATCGACATTATGGAAAATCAGAAGCACATTACCAACCTTGGCGGCACAATGCGGCTCGGCGGCTACAAGTGCACCATAAAGGAGGGGACGCTGGCGCACAGGATATACGGCAAAACGGAAATTGTGGAGCGTCACCGCCACCGCTTTGAGCTCAACAACGAATACCTGCCGGAGCTGGAAAAGGCCGGGCTGGTCGCCTCCGGCGTTAACGAGCAAACCCGTCTGGTGGAGATAATCGAAATCCCGACGCACCGATTTTTTATCGCCTCACAGTTCCACCCCGAATTTCAGAGCGCCGTGCTCACACCGCACCCCCTGTTCATGGGCTTTGTTAAGGCGGTGGCAGAAATTTCGGAGCTTTGAAAATTTGAAGGCCGCTGATTTGACAATAACGGTATAAAGGTGGCGGGTTGTGTGCTTTTCTGCCCTACGACAGAGAACTCTGGGAAAACAAGGGGTTACCCCCTCTTAGTAGCACAAGTTACATTCTCCGGCACGTTCTCCCCTAATTCCCCGTTCGGGCGAGGCTTTACCTCGTCCGCTTTACTCCGTGAGGCTTTTGCCTCACATCAGGTAAAATCTGTTCGTATAATTGGGACAAGGTAAAATTTTGTCCCGACAAAGGGGGGCGATTTGCAAACCTTTCAGGGGGCGGTCCGCAAACCTCCCCTACGCGCCAACTCCCCGCCATTCCGAGCGAAACGCTCGCACCTCGCGCACTCCGGTCTCCGTTCGGAGTAACGAGCGGGAAAAGCGAGCACAAACCTCATTTCTGCCTAATTTATCTAACAAAACAACTTCAGTAGCCGGGCAATATTTACGAAACAGCAACCTCATTAATCTGCGCGTTTGGCGTTTGCAGAGCGAGCAACGAGGCAATGATGTTGGCGGGTATGTATTTTCCGCTGCTACCGAGGTTGTTTTGTGTTTTTGAATTAGGCAGATTTTCATGACCGCAGGGCAGCGACCTGCGGTCAGCGACCCCCTCCACCACAAGCCCCAAAGTCATTTTTGAAGGTCAAAGCATATAAAATTTTTTTACGCTTTGATTGTTAAAAATTTTTCATTACTTTTGCATCTGTTTTTTTACGCGAACATAACAAAGAATGAACGTAAACATTGTAAAAATAAGCGGCGGCAAGTCCGCATTTTTCTGCGCAAAAAAAACGATTGCCGTTTTGTGCTGCGCCGACAGGGTCATTCCTGCAAGGCGCGTACGAGTACGCACGCATACACAGAGTAAATTATCTCACGCACGTAATACTTCCTCTTTTTTTAAAGTTCAACATAACCGCAGCATATTTTTGCGTGAGGAGGCATTTACCGCATTGAGAATTGACCGTTGATTAAGCCTTTTGCAGCCATCGCGCCTTGCGTGAAGCGCTGATACATTTCACGCAGAAGCACAGGAAGCGCAAAGGGTAGCCTGAGTTGATAGCCAATATTTCGTACTTTAAAATAATATTAGTATTTCGTGTATGCAACCACAACCCAAACAACCGCTTCTTAAAAATGACATTATTCGTCATCTGTACTACCAAAGGCAGCTAACTATCCCGCAGCTGCGCAAGGTTATTAACTATACCATCCCCACGCTCGGCAAGGTAGTGGAGGAGTTAGTGCAACGGCAAATGCTGGTGATAACAGGCAAAGCCGCCTCCAACGGCGGCCGCTGCGCCTACACCTACGCGCTCAACTCCGACTACGCCTGCTGCATAGTGGCGTGCGTAGAGCGATTTACCATGCGTATTGCCATAACAAACCTGCACAACGAGTTCATAACCCCCATAACGACCGTCAAGATAGGCATTACGACCCCCAACGAAATGCTCAAAATCTTGCAGCATAGCGTTCGTACAATCATCAACAACAGCAAGATTAACCGCCGGCAAATTATGGGGATAAGTATTGCCATTCCCGGGTTGACCGATAAGAACTCCGGCATTAACTACAACTACTTTGGCAACGCGAACCGTCCCGTTACCGAAATTTTCTCAAAAATGTTCCCCTACCCGGTGCTGGTGCAGCACGACATGGACGCCATAACGGTTGCCGAGCAAACGCTGGGCGCAGGCAAGGGCGTGGAGAGCTTTCTATACCTCTACATAGGCGGCACCGGCATCGGGATGGGAATGGTGCTAAACGGGAAGCTGTACAGGGGCGTTGACGGCATGGCAGGGGAAATAGGGCATATTCCCATTATTGACAACAACAAGCTATGCCACTGCGGAAAAAAAGGCTGCCCGGAAACAGAGATTTCCGAAGCCGCCCTCGTTTCCAAAATACTGGAAAATATTCGCGGCGGCGCCAGCACAGCGCTCAACAGCTACGTGGCGGGCGGAAACTACCTCACCCTACAGCAGATTTTGCAGGCGCTCCATAGCGGCGACAGGTTTACCATTAACTTGTTTGCGCAAGTTTCGGAGCACCTGAGCCGAATCATTACCATTATGCTGCACATGTTCAACCCGGAGGTGATTATTCTGGGCGGCGAGCTCATGGCCGCCGGGCAATACCTTCTCAACCCCTTGCAGCAGCACCTGAACAGGTATGCGCTGCCGCAGCTCCTGAAAAATTGCAAAATTATTACATCTACCATAGGCGATAACGCCTCTTTGCTTGGCAATGTGTCTTTCATGATGGAATACACGTTGGAAAACAACAAATTTTTTGCTGCGGACACAAAGGAAGCGGTTTCTTCTTCACCGCAGCTTGATTAGCTCCATACATTTATTTTACGTACGCGCTTGCTTAGTAATTTTTTTTACTTACTTTTGTGGCTACGATAGAAAGCTGGGAGTTTTGTTTGAGCACAGCTAAGGAGAATGATGCTAAAAAGCATAAAATGAATACTGTATATGATACCTAATCGGGCACGCTGCACTCCTAACGGAGTGCTGCGCACGGTAGAAATGGCAAATGACCCGACACGCCACATTCCGTTAGGAATACGCCCGCAAACGTTCAGGTTGCATGCCTGCGGAATGATGGTTTTTGGAGGGGAGAGGGCGATATTTTCTACCAAGCTACCCATCCCTGCGGGGTGGGGTAAGCCCGAGTACACTTGCGAAAGTTGAGTAATTATAATTTCTTAGTATCAATCAATTTTTAATTCACAAAAAAAATGAATAAAACAAAATCCGGTTATGCAGTGCCGCTGGCGTTTGTAGGCACTATGTTTTTTGCCATTGGCTTTGCGCTGGGCATAAACTCGCCACTTGTCCCCGTATTGGAGAAATCGTTGGGCATACAGGGGGCGCTATCGTACCTCATCATTGCGGCAACGTTTCTGCCGTTTCTCCTTTTTGGCTACCCCGCAGCCATGACCATCAAAGCCATTGGCTACAGAAAAACGATGGCGCTCTCGTTTGGCATGTTTGGCGTAGCGTTTGCAGCCTTTATCTTTGCGGCGCAGCAGGAGAGCTTTGCCTTTTTCCTGATAGCATCCTTCCTGTCCGGCACGGCCAACGCCTTTTTGCAGGCTTCGATTAACCCCTACGTTACCATTCTGGGGCCTCTCGAAAGCGCGGCAAAGCGCATGAGCATTATGGGTATTTGCAACAAGCTGGCATGGCCTGTTGCGCCGCTCTTCCTGTCGTTCGTTATAGGTAAAAGCACCGGCGACATTCAAATTGCCGACCTCTTTACGCCGTTCTACATCATCATTGTAGTGTTTGTGCTGCTTGGCGTAATATCCCTGCTTGCGCCGCTTCCCGAGGTAAAGGCTGCGGGCGAGGACGAAGCCTCCGCCGAAGATTGCCCGTACGCCAACAGCAAAACCTCCATTTGGCAGTTTCCCCACCTGCTGCTCGGCTGCGTGGCGCTCTTCTTCTACGTTGGGGCGGAAACAATAGCCTTGAGCACGCTGGTGGACTACGCTACTTTCTACAGCCTGCCAAGCCCCGAAAGGTATGCGTGGATAGGCCCTGTAGGCATGGTAATAGGCTACATCTGCGGGATTCTATTTATCCCAAAGTACTTGAAACAAAGCACAGCGCTCCTCATTTGCTCCCTAATTGCCATTGCAGGCTCAATCCTTGTGGTAACGCTGACCGCCACCGCCGCCATCTGGGCAATAGCGCTGCTGGCGCTGGGCTGCTCCCTAATGTGGCCTGCGCTCTGGCCGCTGGCAATGGCCGATTTGGGAAAGTTTACCAAGTCCGGCTCTTCGCTGCTGATTATGGCAATGGCAGGCCCCGTAATTATTCTCCCGCTGCTGGGATGGCTGAAAGACTCCTTTGGTATGCAAAGCGCCTTCTGGCTCTGCCTGCCGTGCTTCCTTTACATTCTTTACTACGCCCTGTGGGGGTATAAGGTGAGGAGGAGTTAATTTGCATAATTACAGGGTTTTCAAAATTAACAAATATGTAAATTCTGAAAACCCGACAATTTGCGGCTTTCTGCTATTTTTGCGAATACTCTCTACCTAAATTATTTTGCTATGGCTGTAAGAACACAAGAAGACGTTAGGCAGCAAGCCTACGCTGAGGCTATGCGCTACATGAACAACGCTAAGGAAGCCCTGCAAAAAGCCTGCAAGGAGGACTATCGCTACCGCGACGCGAAGTACGTCCGTACCGCCTGCGGCACTGCCTACAACGGCGTGCTTATTGCTATGGACGCATACCTCCTGCTCAAAGGCATAGAGCGAAAAAAAGGGCGCAAATCCATAGAGTACTACACGGAGAATATCAGCACGCTCGACAAAAAGTTGCTGGGCTACGTAAATACTGTTTATAGTATTCTGCACCTGTCGGGCTACTACGACGGCATACGCGACGCGGTAATTGTAAAAAGAGGCTTTGATCTGGCCTACCAAATAATAGACAAAATCAAACCCGAGCATGTAGAGGAGCTGCCGCCGCCCAAGCCGTCTGTGCTAAAGCGTATCTACTCATTTTTTGTCTAAGGGAGTCGCCCGTTTTCTACCGGGCAAAAAAACTGAATTGTTGAACTAAATTTCTTTTATGCACACACGATACAAGCTGCCGAAAGACGGCGGGTTAATAGCAAATGCAACGCCGAGCGATATTTTGCAGCGATACGAAAAAATCCGTACCAGCATTTACGAAAGCGAGTACGACGGCGTACAGTACGTTTCCAACGCCATAGTGGAGATGATTAATAGCCACGACTACAAGGGTAGCCCCGACACGGGCGAGGTAAATCCCTTTGTGCTCGGGCTAAGCACCGGACGTACTCCAGTCGGGTTGTACCGGGAGCTGGTAAAGCGCTACCGCAAGGGCGATGTTTCGTTTGAAAATGTGGTGGTGTACAGCTTGGATGAGCTCTACCCTATCAAGGCCACAGAGCAACAGAGCCGCAACTACCGCATACACGAAGACTTTTTGAGCCACATCAACATCCGCCCCGAAAACATCCACATTTTTGACGGAACCGTGCCGATTGAAGCCGCGTCGGAGTACTGCAAGCAGTTTGAGAGCGGTATTCACAAAATCGACCTGATGATAATGGGCATGGGCGAGCAGGGGCAAATAGGCTTTAACGAGCCCGGCTCCTACGTCAAGTCGCGCACGCGGCTGGTGCAGCTCAACCACGCTACGCGCAAATCTTTGCAGCCCCTGTTTCACGACTACAACAGCATCCCGCGCATGGCAATCAGCATGGGGATGGGGACAATCATGCGCGCCCGGCGAATCATTTTGCTTGCGTGGAGCGAAAGCAAAGCGGCGATTGTGAGCAAGGTGGTGGAGGGAGAGGTTACAGACCAAATACCCGCATCGCTGCTGCAAAATCACCCCAACATTGAAATAGTGGTTGACGAAACCGCCGCAGGCCAGCTCACCCGCGAGCAAACGCCATGGCTGGTAGGCCCCTGCAAGTGGACAAAAAAATTTACGCGAAAAGCTGTGGTGTGGCTGTGCGGCGAGGTGAAAAAACCCATACTCAAGCTCACCTATCAGGACTACATCGAAAATTCATTGGGCTCCCTGCTCGAAAGTCGAGGGCACTACGACAAGGTAAATATTGACATATTCAACGAGCTGCAACACACCATTACGGGCTGGCCCGGCGGAAAACCCAACGCCGACGACGCAACGCGGCCGGTAACCTCAAAGCCGTTCCCCAAGCGTGTGCTCATCTTCTCGCCGCACCCCGACGACGACGTAATATCCATGGGCGGTACGTTCCTGCGCCTCGTCGATCAGGGGCACGACGTGCACGTAGCGTACCAAACTTCGGGCAACGTGGCTGTGCACGACGATGTTGTTTTGCAGACTATGGATACCGCCCGAGAGCTGCAGCTGGGCAACAAGTTTGAGCAAGTAAAAAATCTTATTGCCAACAAAAAAGCCGGAGAACCGGAGTCCCGCGAGCTGCTCGACATAAAAGCTTCCATACGGCGTGCCGAGGCTAAGGCGGCCTCGCGCCTCTTTGGACTAAACGAGGAAACCCACGCGCACTTCCTCAACCTCCCGTTTTACGAAACGGGGGGCATAAAAAAAGGGTTGCTCCGGCAGGAAGACATTGATATTGTAGTGCGCCTGCTGAACGAAATAAAGCCGCACCAGATTTACGCCGCCGGCGACCTCTCCGACCCGCACGGCACCCACCGCATTTGCATTGAGGCCGTGCTGGGGGCTATGCAGCTTGTGGGAAAAGAAGACTGGGCAAAGGAAGTGCAAATGTGGCTCTACCGCGGGGCATGGCAGGAGTGGGATTTGGGCGTGGTGGACATGGCGGTGCCGCTTAGCCCTGAGGAAATGCTGAAAAAGCGCCACGCTATCTACCGCCACCTTTCGCAAAAAGACATTGTGCCGTTCCCCGGCAGCGACACGCGCGAATTTTGGCAGCGCGCCGAAGACAGAACGCAAAACACGGCGCGCATGTACGACAAGCTGGGAATGGCAGAATACCAAGCCATCGAGGTATTTGTGAGGATAATCTGAAAAAGCGAAATTTAGAGAACTATTGAATTTGTTGAACATTATACTGAATACTGTATTATCATGCGGCTAATTATAGAAAAAAATGCGCCGGTTGTGGCGCAGCGGGCGGCGGCACATATTATCGCAGGCATCAACGAGCACGGAAAAAAATCGGAAAAACCCTTTGTTTTGGGGCTGCCAACAGGCTCAACTCCGCTGGAAACGTACAAGGAGCTGATAAAAGCAAACAAGCAGGGCGACGTGTCATTCAAAAACGTGGTAACGTTTAACATGGACGAATACGTTGGGCTCCCGAAAGACCACCCCCAAAGCTACCACACCTTTATGTGGAGCAACTTCTTTAAGCACATCGACATTCCTCCCGCAAATGTAAACATACTCAACGGCAACGCAAGCGACCTTGAGGAAGAGTGTCGAAGCTACGAGGCAAAGATAGCCACCTGTGGCGGCATTGACCTGTTTTTGGGCGGCGTAGGCAACGACGGGCACATTGCGTTCAACGAGCCGTTTTCGTCGCTCACTTCGCTTACGCGCATCAAAACGCTCACCTGCGACACGCTGGTAGCCAACTCGCGCTTTTTTGGCGGCGACGTCGGCGCAGTGCCGCACAGCGCGTTGACGGTGGGAATAGGCACTATCCTTGCCGCGCGGGAGGTGCTCATTCTTGCCACCGGAAGCAGCAAGGCGCAGGCGGTAAAGCACGGCGTAGAGGGCGCGTACTGCCAAAAGTGGACTATCAGCGCACTTCAAATTCACCCGCGCGGCATAATCATCTGCGACGACGACGCCGCCGGCGAGCTGACGGTAAACACCTACCGATACTTCAAGGGGCTGGCAGAGCAGCTGGGATAGAGAGGAAATTTTGAATTTTGAATGACTTTGTTGCAGCGAGAACGCATAATAAAATTTTGAATTGGCTGATGCCTCGCCGTCCCGTAGGGACGGAATGTTGGTAGAAAACACGCCACCCCCTCTCATCCCCCGTCCCGTAGGGACGGAATGTAAAAACGGGACGGAAGAAAAAATGTGTAACGGTGGCATTTTTTACCAACATTCCGTCCCTACGGGACGGGGAAAACGAGAAGGGGGTATCCGTTTTCTACCAACATTCCGTCCCTAACGGGACTTGCGCGGCGCAAGCCAATTCAAAATTCTCAACTCTCAAGCGCCATCCCGTTAGGGATGGAACGCTCGGTAGAAAAGCATCCCTACCACCAAACCCGACATTCCGTAGGAATGACACCCGAGCGCGTGTGGGCACATTCCTAACGGAATGTATTGCGCCGAGAACATTGCCCATTTCTACCGAGCGTTCCATCCCTAACGGGATGGCGTTTAACGCCGGCGGCGGCGGCGGGACGGAGCGGCGGCGGCGGGGCGTTTGCGGGACGGCGACGGGAGCGGGACGGGACGGAGATAAACCTCATTTTTACCTAATTTTTCTAACAAAAACAACCTCAGTAGCAGAAATACGTACATACCGGCCAACCTCATTACCTCATTCGTCCATTTTCTAATGAGGTAATGAGGTTGGTATTTGCCTGTACATCTCTCCCTTGCTACTGAGGTTGTTTTGGTAGAGAAATTAGGTGGGAATGAGGTTTGCTGCGCAAGCCCCATTCC
>JAITAP010000032.1 GCA_031284065.1 Prevotellaceae bacterium | reverse complement strand
TTTTGGCGGCAGCTTAAGGACAGCTATATTACCCGCGACGACATTCGCTTCATTGCCTCCACCGGCAGCAACACCGTCCGCCTGCCATTCCACTACAAGCTCTTCACCGATGAGGACTACATGGGCTTGACGGCGGCGCAGGACGGATTTGCCCGCATTGACTCCGTAGTGAAGTGGTGCCGCGAGGCGGGATTGTACCTTATCCTCGACATGCACGACGCGCCGGGCGGGCAAACGGGCGATAATATCGACGACAGCTACGGCTACCCTTGGCTGTTTGAGAGCGCCGAAAGCCAAGCGTTGTATTGCGACATTTGGCGGCGCATTGCGGATTACTACAAAAACGAGCCGGTCATTCTGGGCTACGAGCTGCTCAACGAACCCATTGCGCCTTACTTTGGCGATACGGTGCAGCTGCTCAACAACCGGCTGGAAGAGGTGTACCGGATGGCTACGGCGGCCATTCGCGAGGTGGACGCCAGCCATATCGTCCTGTGGGGCGGCGCACAGTGGAACGGCAATTTCCGCCCCCTGTCGCTCTCGCCCGTCGATCCGCAAATCATGTACACCTGCCACCGCTACGGCGGTGCGCCCACGCCGGAAGCTATCGAGCATTTTATCAGCTTTCGCGACAGCGTGAACCGGCCAATGTATATGGGCGAAATAGGGCACAACCGCAGCGAATGGATGTCGGAGTTTTGCCGCACAATGGAAGCCAACAATATCGGCTGGACGTTTTGGCCGTACAAGAAAATAAACGCATCGTCGTTTGTAGGCATTACGCCGCCTGAACATTGGGATAGCATTGTTGCCTTCTCGGAAGCGCCGCGCGCCACCTACAAGGAAATTCGCGCCGCCCGCCCCGACATGGCTATAGCGCGGCAGGCATTAACGGACTTCATCAAGGCTTGCCGGTTTGAAAACAACGTTATCCACACGGATTACATCGAAGCGCTGGGGCTAACGGTTAATGGAGAAAAGTAGTATCTTTGTATGATAATTAAAGATTAACAATTATGCAGGCTACTATTATCTCTCCCGCCGTATTCGATTATCTCGCACTTGCGCAAGCATTGTCTATTCCCCCAAAGGAAGTAGCGACGCTGGAGCAACAAGTGCGGAACGAATTTCCACACGATGACATGCTCATGGAGCTGCATTTGCTGCGCGCTGTAAAGGCGTATGCAAATAAAAACCACTTATCCGTAACGCCATGAAAAGTAAAGTATATTTAGACACATCGGCGATTAGTGCACTGTTTGATATGCGTTCTCCGGAACGCATGGAAATGACGAAAGCAGCATGGAAACAACTGAAAAACTATGACGTTTATATTTCGGAAATTGTCATGGAAGAGTTGTCGAGAGTGACAGAATCGTTGCGGAAGAACATGCTTGAAAGTGTTGAAAACGCTACGGTATTACCGGTTACAAAAGCCGCTCAATCGCTTGCCGACGCCTATGTGGAACGTGGTGTTTTTCCTGAAAAATATTATGATGATGCGTTACATGTGGCTATTGCATCCATTCATCAAATTGGAATTTTATTAAGTTGGAATTTTACTCATTTGGTAAAACTCAAAACCCGCAGGCTGGTTACGCTGGTGAATACAATAGAAAACTACTCGCCTGTCGAAATTATTTCGCCACCGGAATTATAAATTAGTGAATAAAAACACCTCAAATCCCCGATAAAAAAATGAAAAAACATCTCACCTTTCTTTTGCTATGGGCTATTACCCTGCCGCTTTTTGCGCAAACGCCCGTGTACCTTAACCCTGCCGCG
Source organism: Prevotellaceae bacterium (assembly GCA_031284065.1). Lineage (GTDB taxonomy): Bacteria > Bacteroidota > Bacteroidia > Bacteroidales > UBA932 > JAITMY01. The sequence goes on along the minus strand of JAITAP010000032.1, from coordinate 2,329 downwards.
CCGTTGGAAGACCGCGTGGAAGACGCTTTGCAGCGCATGACGCTCGAAGAAAAAGTTGCCGTGCTGCACGCGCAGTCCAAATTCAGTTCGGCCGGCGTGCCGCGCCTCGGCATCCCCGAAAGCTGGATGAGCGACGGTCCGCACGGCGTCCGCGCCGAAGTGCTGTGGGACGAGTGGTACGGCGCAAACTGGACGAACGACTCGTGCATCGCCTTTCCTGCGCTGACCGCCTTAGCCGCTTCGTGGAATCCCGAAGTAGCGGCGCTGTACGGCAAAAGCATCGGCGAAGAAGCGCGATACCGTAACAAAAACGTGCTGCTGGGACCCGGCGTAAATATCTACCGCACGCCGCTCAACGGGCGCAACTTCGAGTACATGGGCGAAGACCCCTGCTTGGCGGCGCAAATGGTAGTACCTTACGTAAGGGAAGTGCAAAAAAACGGCGTGGCGGCTTGCGTGAAGCATTTTGCGTTGAACAATCAGGAAATTGATCGCGGGCACGTTAACGTGCAGGTGAGCGACCGTGCGCTCTACGAAATTTACCTGCCCGCTTTCAAGGCGGCCGTGCAGCAAGGCGGCGCGTGGGCAATCATGGGCGCATACAACCAGTACAAAGACCAGCATTGCTGCCACAACCAATATTTATTGAATGATATTCTGAAGCGCGATTGGGGGTTTGATGGCGTAGTAATTTCCGACTGGGGCGGCGTGCACGACACAGAGCAAGCCATTGCCAACGGGCTGGACATGGAGTTTGGCACGTGGACAAACGGGATGGACTGGAGCAAAAGCGATTCATACAGCCGGTACTACATGGCGCAGCCTTACTTGCAGCTGCTGAAAGACGGCAGGGCAGATGAAAAAATCTTGAACGATAAGGTACGCCGCGTTCTCCGGCTCGTGTTCCGCACCAACATGTCGCCCAATCGTCCGTATGGCTCGTTCGGCACGCAGGAGCACGCCGAAGCGGGGCGCAGGATTGCCGAAGAAGGCATAGTGCTGTTGCAGAACAACCGGAACGTTTTGCCGATTGACCTGTCGAAAACAAAAAGCATTTTGGTTGTGGGCGAAAATGCCGTGAAGCGTATGACGATTGGCGGTGGCTCGTCGTCGCTCAAGGCAAAGTACGAGGCGTCGCCGCTGGCGGGTATTCAGGCGCGCGTGGGCAACGCGGCGCAGGTAACGTACGTGAAAGGCTATGAATCGCCGGCGGAGCGCGAGCAGGATGTAAAAAACGCGCAAGAGGCGCAGCTCAAAACCATTGACGCCAAAGCGCTCCGCGCCGAAGCGGTGGAGGCGGCAAAAAGCGCGGACGTCGTGCTATTCATTGGCGGGCTGAATAAGAACGGCGGGCAGGATTGTGAGGGCGCTGACCGCGCCGGGCTTGAGCTGCCCTACGAGCAAGACCTGCTGATTGCCGAGTTGGCAAAAGCCAATCCGAGTACGGTGGTGGCGCTCGTCAGCGGAAACGCCGTAGCGATGCCCTGGGTTGCGCAAGTCCCCGCCATTGTAGAGGCGTGGTATGGCGGAACGGAAGCCGGTAACGCCATAGCCGCCGTCCTTTTTGGCGATGTAAACCCGTCGGGAAAGCTGCCGTTCACGTTTCCCGTCCGCTTGCAGGACAACGGCGCACACGCAGCAGGCGAATACCCGGGCGACGGCAAGAGCGTAGCCTACCGCGACGATATTTTTGTTGGCTATCGCTGGCTGGACAAAGAAAAAATAAAGCCGCTATTCGCTTTCGGGCACGGGCTAAGCTACACCACTTTCCAGTACGGCAAAGCCGTTGCCGATAAGAGCAAAATCACCGCCTCCGACGCCGTTACGGTTACGCTGTCGGTGAAAAACACCGGCGTGCGCGATGGCGCAGAAGTGGTGCAGCTCTACATTAGCGACAAAAAAGCCTCGCTGCCGCGCCCCGTCAAGGAGCTGAAAGGGTTTAAGAAAATCCGCTTAAAAGCTGGCGAAGAGCAAACCGTAACTTTCACTATCGACCAAACGGCGCTGAGCTTCTACAGTAACGTCAACGGCGCATGGGTGGCAGAGCCGGGCGAATTTGAAGCGCTAATCGGAGCCTCGTCAGCGGACATTAGGGCTACGGTAAAATTTGTGCTGCAATGAGCATAAAGCGCACATGCAAGCCGTCAAAATTGTCGCCCGCCCGCAGCGATTTGCTTTTTCAATGAAAAAAAAATTGCTTCGGAAACGGCTGGGACAATGTTAGTTGCAAAAGAATATTGCAAAAAAAGAAGAAAATATTTGGAGCGTATGAATTTTTTTGTACCTTTGCAGTCCCATTTTTGAACGGCGGCTCTGGTAGCTTAAACGG
>JAITAP010000048.1 GCA_031284065.1 Prevotellaceae bacterium | reverse complement strand
GCTTTAGCCCTGTGCGCTGTCAAGTTCGCCGTTGCCGTTGTTTGCGCCAAAGGCAGTGATGAAGATAAAAAACAGCGCCATTGCGAGCGAAGAAAATAATCCGGCATATTGTCGGATTTCTTTACTTCGCTCGCAATGACGCCGGTAAATGTGAAAGTAAAAACGTACCGCTGTGCGCTTCTACGTGCTCAACCGTTCGGGTTACGCAAGCTTGTTCACGTGCAGGGCAAGCGAACTCTTCAGGTTGGCCGCCTTGTTTTTGTGCAGCACGCTGATTTTTGCCAGCTTGTCCAACATGCCCGATACTTTGGGCAGCAAAGCCGTTGCGGCAGCCTTGTCGGTAGTGTTGCGCAAAGCTTTTACGGCGCTGCGGGTAGTACGCGCGTAGTAGCGGTTGTGCAGCCTGCGCTTTTGGTCTTGGCGGATTCTCTTGATCGCCGATTTTATATTTGCCATAGCTAAAAGTAGATATAAAAAAAATCGTAGCCCATAGGAGAGTCGAACTCCTCTTTTCAGAATGAAAATCTGACGTCCTAACCGATAGACGAATGGGCCCTTTCTCTTTTCGTTTTCGGGATGCAAAGGTAGCTCAAATTTTTACTTTGCCAAAAAAAATATTGGTTTTTTTCGCCTGCTTCCGGCGCAAATTTTTTACCGGTATCGCCAATGGTTTTATCTTCAAATGCTTGTAAAGGGCTTCGCCGTTTGGTAATCTCTTCCAAAATGGGTACCTTTGCCGGAAAATCTTTAATAAACATATACGTTTTGGTTTCAATCAGCAATCTGGAGGTTTCTTTTAGCGGCGCTACGCTGTTCGATAGCGTCACTTTTATGGTGAACCCACGCGACAGAATAGGTTTGGTGGGCAAGAACGGCGCGGGTAAATCGACGCTCCTGAAAATCATCGTTGGGCTGCAAACCCCTACGGGCGGGCACGTGGCTGTCCCCGACGGCATTGAGGTGGGCTACCTGCCGCAAATAATGAAGGTGAGCGACGGGCGCACGGTGATGGACGAGGCGCTCACCGCCTACGCGCACTTGCAGCATCTGGAGCAAAAGCTGGAGAGCATCACTAAGGAGCTGGGCGAGCGCACCGACTACGAAAGCGCCGATTACGCCAAGCTGATAGAGCGCCTCAACGAGGTGAGCGACCGCTACCACTTGCTTGGCGGCGACAACCGCGAGGGCGAGGCCGAAAAGGCGCTCATGGGCTTGGGCTTTAAGCGGAGCGATTTTACAAGGCCAACCACCGAGTTCAGCGGCGGGTGGCGTATGCGCATTGAGCTGGCAAAAATTCTCCTGCAACACCCCGACCTGATTTTGCTCGACGAGCCTACCAACCACCTCGACATCGAAAGCATACAGTGGCTTGAGGAGTACCTGAAGAGCTACTCGGGTGCGCTCATTCTCATTTCGCACGACAGGGCTTTTCTCGACGCTGTAACCACCCGCACGGTGGAGCTACTGCTGGGCAAGGCGTACGACTACAACGTGCCCTACTCCAAGTACGTGGGGCTGCGCAAAGAGCGGCGCGAGCAGCAGCTCTCCGCCTACCGCAACCAGCAAAAGGCGATTGAAAAAACAGAGGAGTTCATTGAGCGCTTCCGCTACAAGGCGACCAAGTCAAATCAGGTGCAATCGCGCATAAAGCAGCTGGAGAAGATAGAGCGCATTGAGATAGACGACGAAGATACGGTATCGCTCAACATCAAGTTCCCGCCTGCGCCGCGCTCGGGCAACGTGGCGTACCTTGCAAAGGATTTGCAGAAAAGGTTTGGCGAAAAAGTCATCTTCTCCAACGCCAATATTTCGGTGGAGCGGGGCGAGCGCATTGCGCTTGTGGGGCGCAACGGAGAGGGAAAAACTACCATGAGCCGCATTATTGTGGGGCAGCTGCCTTGGGAGCAGGGGGAGTCGATAGTGGGGCACAACGTGAATATCGGCTACTTTGCGCAAAATCAGGATGACCTGATGAACGGCGATTTTACCGTTTACGATACGCTGGAGCGCGTTGCCACGGGCGAAATCCGCGCCAAGCTGCGCGACATTCTGGGCGCGTTTCTGTTTCGCGGCGACGATGTGGACAAAAAAGTGCGCGTGCTGAGCGGCGGCGAACGCTCGCGGCTGGCTATGGCGCGCCTGATGCTTGAGCCATACAACCTGCTGGTGCTCGACGAGCCGACAAACCACATGGATATGCGCTCGAAGGATATACTGAAAAACGCGCTCATGCAGTACGACGGCACGCTGATAGTGGTGTCGCACGACCGTGAGTTTCTGGACGGGCTGGTGAACAAGGTGTACGAGTTTCGCGACGGCAAGGTAAAGGAGCATCTCGGCAGCATTTGGGACTTCCTGCGGCGGCGAAAGCTGGAGTCGATGCGGGAGCTGGAGGCGCAAGCTCTGCCGCCTGCGCAGGCGGCCGCTGCGCAAAAAAGGGAGCCGGCAAAGGCTGACGCAAAGCCGGAGGAATCTTACGTTGATAAAAAGGAAAAAGACAAGCAGCAACGTAAGCTGCAAAGGCAGCGCGAAGAGCTGGAGAAGCAAATTGAGCGCTGCGACGCCGAGTTGGCCGCAATGGACGCAGCGTTGGCTAAAAGCCCTACAAAGGCCACCCTCGACTTTTTTGAGAAGTACAACAACCTCAAAAAGCAACAGGACGAGCTGATGTGGAAGTGGAGCGAAGCAATGTAAGTTGGGAAGTAAGAATTTAAGAATAGTTGAGCTATGTACTACAAGCAACGAAAAGCATCGCCCGCAAACCTGCTATTTGGCATACGTCCGGTGATGGAGGCTATACAAAACGGGCGCGAAATAGACAGGGTATTGCTGAAAAGGGGCATGGAGGGCGAGATGGCGCAGCAATTGGCTACGTTGCTCGAGGAGCGACAGATACCGGTGCAGCGCGTACCGCTCGAAAAGCTTAACGCGCTTACGCAAAAAAATCATCAGGGGGTGGTGGCTTTCGCCTCGCTCATAGAGTACGCCAACCTCGAAGAGGTGATAATAGGCGCGGTGGAGCGCGGCGAAACGCCGTTGGCGCTGCTGCTCGACGGCGTAACCGACGTGCGGAACTTTGGCGCTATTGCCCGCTCGGCGGAGTGCGCAGGCGTGCACGCCATAGCGCTGCCGGACAAAGGCGCGGCGCAAATCAACGGCGACGCGCTCAAAGCGTCGGCGGGGGCGCTAAACATAACGCCCGTGTGCCGCGTCCACAGCTTGCACAGCGCAGTGCGCTACCTGCTCAGTAGCGGAATACAGGTGGTGGCAGCCACAGAAAAAGCCGACAAGAGCCTCTACTCGCTCGACCTCACAAAGCCAACCGCCATCGTGGTGGGGTCAGAGGACGACGGCGTATCGCCCGACATTCTGCGCATGGCGGACGAAATAGCGCACATTCCGCTCTGCGGAAGCATCGCCTCGCTCAACGTAAGCGCAGCGGCTGCCGTCGTGCTGTTTGAGGCGGTGAGGCAAAGATTGCAGGTTGCGAGGTAGAAGATTTTTGGCGTTACGGATTTTTTTGTCATGTTTACTCACAATAAAAGAACACGTACTTTGGTGTATATTACCCAACGCCAAAAAACAACTCCTCAAAATCAATTGATTGAATTTTAAATCAACATTTTTAACAATTGTTAAGTTGTTTATATGTGCAATTCCGTACATTTGCCAAGTATGAGTATAGTTGCATAAGTACAGCATCCTTTCAAATAAAATCTGAAAGGATGAATTTTTACGAGTAAAAACACCATATTAAAGTATGAAAAGTATTTTGCAAGAGTACATATCGAAAAGGCTTAGCATAATTGATTTACAGCGGGAGTTAAACAAGTTAATCAAACAGTATAATGAATTTACTGGACGCTATTTATTTATTTACTCTGTTGATTTCACCAAAGGGCGGTCGGGTATTGACATAAGCTTGGTTCAAGATGACTTCTATATTATTCAAGATGCTCTCCGTAAATCGGAAAAAAATAAAATAGATTTTTACATAGAAACTCCTGGCGGAAGCGGTGAAGCCGCTGAAGAAATTGCGAGATTCTTGCGAAAGAAATTTGATGAGGTCAATTTCGTTATTGCAGGCGAGGCTAAAAGTGCAGGTACTATATTGGCATTGTCTGGGGATAATATTTATATGTGTGAAACGGGCAGCTTAGGTCCTATTGATGCGCAAGTTAAAATGGGACGTTCAGTTGTTTCAGCGCATGATTATAAAGCATGGGTTGATGAAAAAAGAAACGAAGCCAACAGCAAAGGAGTATTAAATACTTTTGATGCTATTATGGTTGCACAAATATCTCCGGGCGAAATTTATGGTGTTGTCAACTCGTTGGAATTTGCCAAAGACCTCGTAAAAGGTTGGTTGGAAAAATACAAATTCAAAAATTGGACTGAAACCCAAACAAAACGCGAAAAGGTTACGGATAAGATGAGGAAACAAAGAGCCGAAGAGGTTGCAAATAAATTATGCAACCACATGGCTTGGAGAACTCATGGAAGATCTTTGAAGATTGAAGATTTAAAGGATGATTTATTAATTGAAAATATTGATAGCAATCAAAAACTTGCAGATATTGTATATCGAATTAAAGCTGTTACTATGCTGATTTTTGATAGCTCCACAAACTACAAGTTATACGTTGGAGAAGATTTTCTACTCTATAGAACGGCAACCTCGATAAATACAAATTTACCACAACCGTTACCGCCACCACCAGGAGCATTAGTGGAGGATAAGCACATTGATATGGTAGAAATTGATGCAAGATGTGCAAAATGTGGAGAAAATCATAAAATCAAAGGATACTTTGGTGTTGTCAGTAGGGAGCAAATTAAAAAACTCAATTTACCAGAAAACAAAAATGTTCGCGATGATGACATTTTGATATGCGACAAATGCAAATTTGAAACAAATCTCAAACCTTTAAAAAATCATTTGGAAACAATCTCACATAAAAAAGTAACTTTTTAATAATTATATCATGGCAACAACATCTCGCAACGGTAAAAAACTTAATGGATTGGAAGAAATGAGCAACTTCATTCTTGACACGCAAAATGGGAAATACACGGAAAAAAAACCTGATATTGCTCAGACCATTAAGTACGTAAGATTACATATTCCTAATTGGAGTGTCGCAAACGTTATTGACGACGAAGTAATTCTTTATGGAATCTCCGGCGGAAATTAATAATGCTAATCAAATCCACTCTCGCCAAAAGCAAAAAAGAAAACAAAGGCTCACCTCATCTCCGAACCCGATTTGGAAACATGCCTGCTCGACAACCTGCAATCGTTAACTTACTTGAGTTTGGGAAAGGCTTCACGTTCGTCAATAAACAACATCATCATGAAAAAATCAACCTTACTCCTCATGCTCTGCCTGCTGTATGCAGGCGCGAGCGCACAAGCCGTCAACCCCAGCCACAAGTGGTTTGAGGAAGCGCGGTTT
>JAITAP010000272.1 GCA_031284065.1 Prevotellaceae bacterium | reverse complement strand
TTTGAAAAACCTGCTTTCCGCAAATCGTCCGAAAAATCCGTCTCAAAATATAATGTCGTAACATCGTAAAACACAACACCAATATTGCCTCCAAGCACTTTTTTAGTGTGCTCGACGCTGAGTGCCTGTATCTTATCTTTTTGTGTGTCGGACAGCTTATCTAAGTAACGATAGATTTTGTGCAGCTCAATATCCTCGTCAAAGTACGACTTTAGATAGTCCACTGTTGCAACTTTGCTGTGCGGCTGACAAATCCGGGAGACAGCTAATGCTGCCTGACCTGTTTGGTTTTGCGTACATACATACGGCTATATTAGCAAATTTTTCCATGCGACACCCTAAATGGTGTCGCATAATTTCCAAAACACTGATTTACAATATATTATAAAACGCGGGAAAATTATGTGTCAAAGTCAGGAGCGCTGTTGATGCCTACCCTTACCTCAATACATTTATTGCCCAAGCCTATTCGCAGATGAATGTTTCGCCTGCGGCGCAGTAGCGTCCTCACTTCTGCCAAAACTATGGGGGAGGTAGAGGTTACGTTTTTTTGTCGTCACGGCGCGAAGTTTTTGAATGTTGCCGTTGCTTTGCTTATCGCCTTTTGCAGCGCGCTATCGGGTGGAGAGAAGCACGCTGCTTTGACTTCTACGTTGCCCTTTGAGGAGAATTTTTTCCACGCGCCCACTACCTTTGCGTTGTGCAGAATAAGCGGCTTAAATATGCCGTTGGAAGAAATTATTTTGCTGTGGTGCGCTGTGTCGAGCACATCGGTTCTATCCCTGTAGGCTACCAGAAATTCGTCAAAAGCCGGCAGAAGAAATGTTGCATTGCTCTTGCCCGTAGGGGCAGAGGCTGCACAGCGGTAGGCGTACTGTTGTTCGCGGAATTCTTCAAAAGCCACATCCTGCTTAATGATAGCGATGGCGCGCTTTGCTTCACCCACCGTTAAGCCCGACCACCACGCAAAATCATACGCTGAGGCGGGACCATGGCTGCGAAAGTACTTTACGGCGAGCTTGGCGAGCGCTTCGTCCCTACCAAGCGGTGGCGAGCTTGGCGCTACTTCCCTAAACAGTCGGTACGTTTGTTTTCCATTGGCTACAGCGCCGCTGCATACCAGCCCGTCCAGCTCTGCGTGAAACAGCGCGTGCGCTGCCTGCCGGCTGTCGAGCGCAACGCCGGCTTCGTTGACCGCGCGGCACAGCGCAATTCGCGTCAGGTGGTTGCCATCTTGCAGCGCTCGCAGCATAATGTCCGTAGCCTTTAGGAGAGTGGCTGCCGATAGCCCAGCGTTGCGCTTGTCGTAGCTTTCGAGCACGGGCTTGATGCGAGGCGCTGTGAGCTGCATTAGCCACTGGGCGTCTTCTACAGCCACTATATGCCACGTGGGGCGCATAATGTGCGTGCGGATAATTTCGCCCCTGTTCAGCGCATTCTCCACCTGCATGTCTGTAACGCCCGGAAGACGCACGCCAACAGCCCACTTCGCCATGCCGTAATCCTGCGCCTGCACAGCGCCCATCCACGCAACAACCTCGCGCGGCGTTTTAAGGCTATGCGGGGTAAGCAGGTGGCTGCAAAGGCGCAGGGTTGCAATATCGTTCATACGGTGTGATTTTTGGTATTGTTAGAAGTTTAGAAGCATAGAAATTTAAGCGTTTAGGAGTATGGTAATAAATCATTCCATACGTTAAGTTGACAATAAAGAATGCAAAATGCAAAATGCCATTTTTTTCATTCTCTATTCCATACCTCTAAATGGCTTTGTTGCAACGAGAGCACATTACTATAAAGCCTAATAAATATTTTCAATTAATTCCCCGTAGGGGAATAATATCAATAGAAAAACGTGTATCACCCCTTTCTATTCCCCGTAGGGGAATAATAGAAAATGATGACGCTGTTAAATCCCTACGGGATAGGCTAATGGCGAAAGCGGGCAAAATCTTTTCTATTGATATTATTCCCCTACGGGGAATAGGAGCGAAGCGGAGTTCGGCGCAGCCAATAGGAATGTAACTAATTGAAAATATTTATTAGACTTTATGTAATAGTTAGCATGTTATTCGTTGCAACAAAGTCCTTCTAAACTCTAAAGCTTACTCCATCTTCAGCACCGCGAGAAAGGCTTCCTGCGGCACCTCTACGTTGCCCACTTGCCTCATGCGCTTTTTTCCTTTCTTTTGCTTTTCGAGCAGCTTGCGCTTGCGCGTAATGTCGCCGCCGTAGCACTTGGCGAGCACGTCCTTACGGACAGCTTTCACCGTTTCGCGCGCGATGATTTTTGCGCCGATGGCGGCTTGTATGGCTATGTCGAACTGCTGTCGGGGGATGAGCTCCTTGAGCTTTTCGCACATTTTGCGGCCAAAGTCGTAGGCGTGGTCTTTGTGGATAAGCGCCGAGAGCGCGTCCACCGGCTCGCTGTTGAGCAGGATGTCGAGCTTGGCGAGGTCGGCGGGGCGGTAGTCGATGACTTGGTAGTCGAACGAAGCGTAGCCGCGCGAAATGCTTTTGAGCTTGTCGTAAAAGTCAAAGACGATTTCGCTCAGCGGCATGTCGAGCGAAAGCTCCACGCGGGTAGGCGATATGAAGTGCTGGTTTTTCAGTATGCCGCGCTTGTCGAGGCACAGCTTCATTACGATGCCCAGGTAGTCGGTTTTGGTAATCACCTGCGCCTTGATGTACGGCTCTTCCACGTGGTCGATGAGGGTGGGGGCGGGCAGCCCGGAGGGGTTGTGCACCGTTATTGCTTCGCCCTGCGTGGTGTAAACGTTGAACGATACGTTGGGCACGGTGGTAATTACGTCCATGTCAAATTCGCGGAACAGCCGCTCCTGCACAATCTCCATGTGCAGCAGCCCGAGGAACCCGCAGCGAAACCCAAAGCCCAGCGCCAGCGACGACTCCGGCTCAAAGGTGAGCGAGGCGTCGTTGAGCTGGAGCTTCTCCATGGAGGCGCGCAGGTCTTCGTACTCGTCGGCGCTCACGGGGTAGATGCCGGCAAAGACCATTGGCTTTACGTCCTCAAACCCGGCGATGGCGCGCGTTGCGGGGTTGCTGCACGTGGTGATGGTGTCGCCCACTTTCACCTCCGCCGCCGCTTTTATTCCCGAAATGATATACCCCACGTCGCCGGTGCGGACTTCGCTGCGAGGCTCCATGTTGAGGCGCAGGATGCCCACCTCGTCGGCAAAGTACTCCTTGCCGGTGTTGATGAACTTTACCCGCTCGCCCTTGCGGATAGCGCCGCTAACGATTTTGTAGTAGGCGATAATCCCCCGAAAGGAGTTGAACACCGAGTCGAAGATGAGCGCCTGTAGCGGCGCGTTTTCGTCGCCTTTGGGGGGCGGGATACGCGCCACCACCGCCTTTAGCACTTGCTCCACGTTAAGCCCTGTCCGTGCGCTCACGGGGATAATGTCGTCCTTTTTGCAGCCGATGAGGTCAATAATCTGGTCGCTCACCTCGTCCACCATAGCCGCCTCCATGTCGATTTTGTTGATGATGGGGATAATTTCGAGGTCGTGCTCCAGCGCGAGGTAGAGGTTTGAGATGGTTTGCGCCTGAATACCCTGCGTAGCGTCAACGATGAGCAGCGCACCCTCGCACGAGGCAATGGCGCGGCTCACCTCGTAGCTGAAGTCCACGTGCCCCGGCGTGTCGATGAGGTTGAGCGAGTACAGCTGCCCGTCCTGCCCGTAGTCCATCTGTATGGCGTGGCTCTTGATGGTGATGCCTTTTTCGCGCTCAAGCTCCATGTTGTCGAGCACCTGCGCCTCCATGTCGCGGTCGCTGACGGTGCGGGTGAGCTCCAGCAGGCGGTCGGCAAGCGTGCTCTTTCCGTGGTCAATGTGGGCTATGATGCAAAAGTTGCGAATGTGCTGCATTTACTAAAGTATGAATTAAAAAATAAATATCGTAATGTGCTACCAAAATCCATCCCGCGCCTTAGGGGTAACCTCAGCCCTGCAAGGGCGGGACTTGGGAGTAACGCGCTAAAGAGCTTGCCGACGCAAGCCAGCTCTCCGCTCACATCTCCGGCTTCGGGGAACAAAAGTACTAAACTTTGGGGCTTTGAGCAAAAAAGGGCAGGAAGAAATTACTATTATCCGGTAAAAACGCCTCTTGCAAAAAACAATCGTTAGCGAGCACGCCCCACGCCTCAGGGGTTGCGATTTGCCTGCGCACTAATGCCCATTTCATCGAAATTTTTCCCTGCGAAGCGTACAGCTCAAATGAAGAGTATGTTTCGTGGGAGCTGGCAATGTGGGATAAGCTCGCAGAGCTGTACCCGAAAGAGGGCATTTGCTTTACTTCCGACGACGCCCAAAACGCCGAGCAAACCTTTACCGGCGAAGCTTACCCGCAGCCCCCCTCTCCCGAACCCAACCCTGTCAGGCGGCGCACCCCTGCAAGAAAGGCAGGCGCTTTTTAAGATTAGAATGTACAGAGCGATAAAAAATGCCCAAAATTCAGACCCGAATCAGCCGCAAGATTTGTTGATAAAAAAATTATTGACACGTCATTACATTGGAAACAAATATTTTGCGGACTAAAAATAAAAACGTTTGAAAACTACTTTTTCTACTTGCCGAATTTTGCGTACCTTCGTGCGGTTGTTAAAAAAAAATATCGCTATGAAAATTTCCCATATCGAACACATCGGGATTGCCGTAAAAAACCTGCAAGACGCTATCCCCTACTATGAAAACATATTGGGCTTGAAGTGCTACAACGTTGAGGAGGTAGCCGACCAAAAGGTAAAAACCGCTTTCTTTCAGGTGGGGCAAACCAAGATAGAGCTGCTCGAAAGCGCCGACCCCGAAGGCACAATTGCCAAATTTATCGACAAAAAAGGCGAGGGCGTGCACCACATAGCCTACGCCGTAGCGGACGGCGTGAACAACGCGCTGAGCGAGGTGGCGGGCAAGGGCGTGCAGCTTATCGACAAGCAGGGGCGCAAGGGCGCAGAAGGGCTCACCATTGGGTTTCTTCACCCCAAATCTACGCAAGGCGTGCTGACGGAGCTTTGCGAAAAGTAGCGAATAGCGAATAGTGAATGATGAAGAGCAGGTAAGGTATTCAAACATTCATTCTATTCAAAATTCAAAAGGGAGTGCGCCATGAAAGCTTTTACAAAAATCATTGGGATTATCGCTGTGGGTGCGGCAATGGTAGCTGGCGCGGCGGGATGCAACGTGGCGGACGACGAAAAAGACGGCTATACCCTCAGGTTTAAGGTGGATAATGATACCAATCTTGGCGACATGCCGACTGACATCAAAAAGATTGAGTTTATTAACGGCGACAGGCAAAACGACAACGTGCTGCGTTCGATTATCCAAACCCTCCCTCCCGCAAACAGGTCTATGGAATACCGAGTGTCCGGCTTTACGATGAAAGACGAGTGCGACTCCGCCAGACACAAATGCGGCGTTAGGATTACGTTTGAGGACGACGACGCCGCGTTTGACTGGGACGCTTTCGGTCACGGAAGCAAGGTTTTGGTTTCGGTCGATTATTTCGAGCATTACTATGAGGGGCGATATACCATAAGTTTTTCCGATGGTGAGGAGAGGTGGTAGGCCGCACAGAGCGCAAAGAGAAAACAAATGAATAATAAATAAGGCATTTTAGTTTTGAAGTCTGAAATTTGAAATTGATATGAGCATAGAACAAGAACAAGTACTGGAGCTGGTAAAACGGCGCGAAAAGGCCCGCCTTGGCGGTGGGGAGGCTCGCATAGAGTCGCAGCACAAAAAAGGGAAGCTTACGGCGCGTGAACGTATTCTACTGTTGCTGGACGAGGGCAGCTTTGAAGAGTTCGACATGTTTGTAGAGCACCGCTGCACAAACTTCGGCATGGAAAAGGAAACCTACTCCGGCGACGGCGTGGTAACGGGCTGCGGCACCATTGACGGGCGGCTGATTTACGTCTTTTCGCAGGATTTTACCGTTTTTGGGGGTTCGCTCTCCGAAACAATGGCGCTCAAAGTATGCAAAATGCTTGATCAAGCAATGAAAATGGGCGCTCCGGTAATCGGCATTAACGACTCCGGCGGCGCTCGTATTCAGGAGGGCGTGAACGCGCTTGCGGGCTACACCGAAATTTTCCAGCGCAACATTCTGGCTTCCGGCGTTATTCCCCAAATATCGGCAATTTTTGGCCCCTGCGCGGGCGGCGCCGTTTATTCGCCTGCCCTCACCGACTTCACCATCATGAAGAAAGATACCAGCTACATGTTCCTCACGGGGCCTAAGGTTGTGAAAACGGTAACCGGCGAAGACGTTACGCAGGAGCAGCTGGGCGGCGCTTCGGTGCACGCCTCCAAATCGGGCGTGGCGCACTTTGTGGCCGGCACGGAAGAGGAGGGGCTTTCGCTCATCCGTAAGCTGGTGAGCTACCTGCCGCAGAACAACCTCGAGGAGGCTCCGCTGGCTATGTGCACCGACCCCATAGACCGTCAGGAGGAATCGCTCAACGAAATTATCCCCGACAGCCCCACCAAGCCCTACGACGTGTGCGACGTTATCCGGCTAATTGTGGACAACGGCGAGTACCTTGAGGTGCAGAGCGCATTTGCGCCCAACATTATCACGGCGTTTGCGCGGTTCAACGGCATTTCGGTAGGCGTGGTAGCCAACCAGCCGAAGTACCTCGCCGGCGTGCTCGACATCAACGCTTCGCGCAAGGCGGCGCGCTTTGTGCGCTTCTGCGATGCGTTCAACATTCCGCTGGTTACGCTGGTGGACGTGCCCGGCTTCCTGCCCGGCACGACGCAGGAGTACGGCGGCGTTATCCTGCACGGCGCAAAGCTGCTCTACGCCTACGGCGAGGCTACCGTCCCCAAGGTTACGGTAACGCTGCGCAAATCCTACGGCGGCGCTTACTGCGTGATGAGCTCCAAGCACCTGCGCGGCGACCTCAACTACGCATGGCCGAGCGCCGAAATTGCGGTTATGGGGGCGCAGGGCGCAATAGGCGTGCTCTACGGAAAGGAAATTGCCGCTGCCGTTGATCCGCAAAAAGTGGTGGAAACCAGAACGGCAGAGTACGTGGAAAAGTTTGCCAACCCCTACAACGCTGCCCGCTACGGCTACATTGACGATGTGATTTTGCCTACCAATACGCGCTTCCGCATCATTCGGGCGCTACAGCAACTTTCTACCAAGAAGCTGAGCAATCCTGCAAAAAAGCATGATAATTTGCCACTGTAAAAATTTAATACCTCAATGATTTCAATAATTCAACGATTATTCGACGCCTGCTTCTCCGCCCTGCTTTCGCCGGTACTCCGCAACGGAGTGGGGAGGCGAGGGCTTGCAGCCTTAGCTGTGGCAATGCTGTGGTCGTCCGGTGCGCAGGGGCAAAGGACAACCGACTTGCGCCTCAACGAGTTCATGGCAATCAACGAAACCAACTACGAGGATGACTTTGGCGAGCACAGCTCGTGGATAGAAATTTTCAACTCCTCCTACGGCACGCTGAACATTGGCGGGTGCTACCTGAGCGACGATATAAACGACCTCAAAAAGTACCCCATTCCCAAGGGCGACGTGCTGACAAGCATCAAGCCGCGCCAGCACGTAATTTTTTGGGCGGACAACAAGCCAACGCACGGCACGTTTCACCTCAACTTCAAGATAGACGACACGCGCTTTCTGGCGCTTACCAGCAGCGACGGGCGCACGATTATCGACAGCATCACCTACCCCGAGCAAGCCGCCAACGTTAGCTACGGCCGCAGCGAGGACGGCACAGGCGCGTGGGGCTTCTGCGAGCGCACTACGCCCAGCACCAACAACACGCTGGTGAAGCTTGAGGCGGCAAGCGACCGCTTTAAAACGTATGACCCGTCGGGCATTGCCATGACTATTACCGCCATGTCGGTGGTGTTTTTGGCGCTCATTTCGCTGTTCCTCATCTTTAAGTACGTCGGGAAAACCGCCCTTTGGATTATTGCGCTAAGGGGCCGAAGGATTATTCCGCAGGAAAGTCCGGCGCAGGTAACCGTATCGGGGGAAAAGCAGCAACCGTCGCCGGGCGCTGTGTTTGCCGCCATTGCCTACGCGCTGCGCCAGTACGAGCTGGAGGTGAGCGAACTCGAATCGAATATTCTTACTATTAATAAAGTGGCAAAGGCTTACTCGCCGTGGAACTCCAAGATATATACGCTGCGCGAAACGCCGGTGAAGAAAGGGTAGCCCGTTTTTTTGTGTTTTCTCAATTCCCGTTAGGAAATGAGCCGCTTGGTAGAAAATGGTAAATGCCCCAGCAAAACACACTCCGTTAGGATGTGCCCCCAAATACTTGGCTGTATCCTAACGTGCAGGCTTAGGGGTTCACCGAACAATACAGCCCTAACGGGCTGCGGTAGCCCGAAAAATATATTTGCGAAAGTTGATTGAAGTTATTGAATCTTTGAATTTTTGAATTTTCATGAAAGGTTATAAGTTAAAAATAAACGGCAACGATTATAAAGTTGCAGTAAAAGACGTTGATGGCAACACCGCCGAGGTGGAGGTGAACGGCACTCACTACCATGTTGAGATAGAGCGCCCCGCGACGCAGGTGAGCAAAACGCCCAAGCTGGTTCAGGCGCCAACAATTCCATCAAACGATTCGCATCAGTCAATAGCGAAAACCGCCGCTCCGGGCTCCGCCAGCGCCATCAAGGCGCCGCTACCCGGCGTTGTGCTTGACGTGTACGTAAAGGAG
Source organism: Prevotellaceae bacterium (assembly GCA_031284065.1). GTDB lineage: Bacteria > Bacteroidota > Bacteroidia > Bacteroidales > UBA932 > JAITMY01. Next base: position 5,972 of record JAITAP010000272.1, on the reverse strand, counting down.
GGCGACACGGTGGCGGTGGGGCAGAAGCTGCTCCTGCTCGAAGCCATGAAGATGGAAAACAACCTCGAAGCCGACCACGCGGGTAAGGTTACCTCCGTAAAGGTTCGCAAAGGCGACTCAATATTGGAAGGCGCTGTACTGGTAATCATTGAATAATACTATGGATATAAGTAGCTTATTTGGATTTTTGGGAGAAAACCTCAGGCAGTTCCTCTCCTACACGGCGTTTTCGCACATGACGGCAGGCCACATTGCTATGATGACGATGGGCTTGATATTTTTATACCTCGCCATACGCCACGAGTTTGAGCCTATGCTGCTAATCCCCATTGGGTTTGGTATTCTGATAGGGAATATTCCGTTCATGTCCGGCCTTAAGATAGGGATTTACGAGGAGGGCTCCGTGCTCAACATTCTCTACTTTGGCGTTGTGCAGGGCATTTATCCGCCGCTCATCTTTCTGGGCATTGGGGCGATGACCGATTTTTCGGCGCTCATTTCCAACCCCAAGCTCATGCTCGTGGGCGCGGCGGCGCAGCTGGGTATTTTTGGCGCTTACATGGCGTCGCTTTTGCTGGGCTTCATGCCCAACGAGGCTGCGGCTATCGGCATTATCGGCGGCGCAGACGGGCCTACGGCCATTTTCCTTTCGTCGCGCCTGGCGCCCCACCTCATGGGCGCGGTAGCCATATCGGCCTACTCGTACATGGCGCTGGTGCCGGTGCTTCAGCCTCCCGTGATGAGGCTGCTCACCTCGCGCAAGGAGCGGCTCATCCGCATGAGGCCGCCGCGCGCAGTGTCGCACTTGGAAAAAGTGATGTTTCCCATCATCGGGCTGCTGCTCACGTGCCTCATTGTGCCGTCGGGCTTGCCGCTGCTGGGTATGCTGTTCTTCGGAAACCTGCTAAAGGAAAGCGGCGTAACGCGCCGCCTTGCCGAAACAGCGCGAGGCCCGCTGATTGACATTGTAACCATACTCATTGGCCTTACCGTAGGCGCTTCCACGCAGGCAACCACGTTCCTGACGGTTGACTCTATCCGCATATTCTTGCTGGGCGCAGCGTCGTTTGTGGTGGCAACCTTTGGGGGCGTAATGTTTGTAAAGGTATTCAACTTGTTCTTGAAAGAGGGCAATAAAATAAACCCGCTCATCGGTAACGCCGGCGTTTCGGCAGTGCCCGATTCGGCGCGTGTTTCGCAAGTCGTCGGCTTGCAGTACGATAAAACAAACCACCTGCTTATGCACGCCATGGGGCCAAACGTGGCCGGCGTGATTGGCAGCGCAGTGGCGGCAGGTATCCTGCTGGGATTTTTATCGTAGCGTTTTTTTTTAATTTTAATCATATACTTCATACATATTTCATGAAGTATTGCTTTGTACGTAATGCTTTGGTTGTGCAATTGTGTTTAGCCGTGCAGCTCTTTGTTGCTGTGCTGAATGATTTATTTTTCAATAGAATGGATATTGAGAAGCATGTACAACATTAGCGTAGCGTATAAAATATCAATATATTATTTATGGAACAACAAGAAAATATACGACCAACACAAAGAAATGATATAGATTTACTGGATGTTATTCGGTTTATTTATCGAAAATTCAAGATTTTGCTACAAAGTTTAGGCGCTGCTTTATCAAATGCTACTGTTTATTTGCTACGAAAATCGCTATGGTTGGCGCTATTTGTAGCAATAGGGGCTGTTGCAGGCGTTATAAAGGACAAGCATACCCCCAAAATTTACCGCTCCGAAGCCATTATACGCAGCAACAACCTTGCCATCAACATTGTTGTTGGCAACCTTGAGAAGCTAAACAACCTTTGCGAGCTAAAAAACTACCACGAGCTGTCGTCGCTACTCAATATTAGCGAAGCTGATGCTGAGAAAATCAGCAGCATATCGGCATACTACGGGTTGCTCACGTACGCCAGCTACCTCCGCGACAACGAGCAGCCTGCGCACTACGCCAAGAAGTACGTGTGGGATGATACAGCCATAATTGTATCCAAATTTGTAAAAATTGTGGTAGAGGTATTCGATGAAAGTGTTTACGCCAGCCTTACGCCGGGGCTACTCCACTTTATCAGCAACAACACCTTTGGGCACAAGGTGAACTTGCTGCGCGTGGAGCAGCTTAAATCGCAGATTGCCTACGTAGAGCGCGAAATAGCGACGCTAAGCCAAATACAGACGAACTGCGCCTCAAAGCCCAACGCCTCCGTCCAGCTGGAGCTGAGCGGTACGCTTCAAAAAAGCGAGCAGGTACAGCTGCATGAGGCTACCAACAAGCTATACACGCTTAAGGCAGAGCTGGAGCGCGAACACACGCTGTTCACGCAGCCTGCCACAGTGATTGCCGATTTCAGCAAAACCTACCGCCCTGTCGTCGGCTTGCTCGGCCATATTGCAGTAGCTTCCGGCGTTACCGTTGTGCTTGGCCTTGTCGCGCTGTTGCTGTGGGATAATCGAAAAAAGCGACGTCGCCTGCGGAAAAAATAAGAACATGACGAGAAAAAGGCTACCGGTTTGTTTTTTGCTTGCGTTTATTACGCATATATTTTCGCTTGCACAGCCGCGTACAGGCCTTATCGAAACGCTTGAATCGCCCGTTCCCTGGGCGGATTCAATTTTGAAAACGCTTAGCACGCGCGAAAAGATAGCCCAGCTAATGATGGTGGCGGCTTACTCAACTAAGACAGACAATGCGCTGCACGTGGCTGAAGTTAGCAACCTTATAGCGCGGCAAAAAATAGGCGGAGTTATCTTTTTTCAGGGCACACCTGTCAGGCAAGCGGAGCTGACCAACTACTACCAGTCCATCTCTCAAATACCCTTGCTTGTGGGGATGGATGCCGAGTGGGGCGTTGGGATGAGGCTGGATAGCGTGCCCAATTTCCCCTTTCAGATTGCGCTTGGCGCCATACAAGACGACTCGCTCATCTACCGCATGGGCGTTGCAGTTGCCGGGCAGTTCAAGCAGCTGGGCATACACGTTAACTTTGCGCCCGTAGCCGACGTAAACAGCGCCCCCGACAATCCGGTCATCAACGCCCGCTCTTTTGGGCAAAATCCTCAAACCGTAGCCCGCAAGTGCCTTGCCTACGCCGACGGGCTGCAAGATAACGGCGTAATAGCTTGCGCCAAACATTTTCCCGGACACGGCAACACCGACAAAGACTCGCACAGCGAACTCCCCACGCTGTACAGCAACCGGAAAACTTTTGAGCGGGTTGACCTCTTTCCGTTCAGAAAGCTTATTGACGGCGGTATCGGTAGCGTTATGGTGGGGCACCTCAGCGTGCCGACAATTGATGCAAGTATGCAGATGTCGAGCCTTTCAAAAAAGTTGTCCGATAAATTGCTGCGGCGAAAGCTTAACTTTAAGGGTTTGGTATTTAGCGATGGCATGCAGATGAGGGCGATTTCGCAGCGATACACTTACACCGAAGCCAACCTGAAGGCGTTGATGGCAGGCAGCGACATCCTCATTTATCCGTTCCACGTTCCGGTTAGCATTGATACCATAGAAAGCGCCGTGAACAGCGGGTTGTTCCCCATGAAGCAGCTCAACCAAAAATGTTTGCGCGTGCTCAAAGCCAAATATTGGCTGGGATTAAGCAAAAAAGCGCCGAAGATAAATACCTCAAACCTCAATAAGCGGCTTTTTCCGCCGAGCGCACAGAAGCTACACGCGCAGCTCGTAGAGTTGTCCATGACCATAGCTGCCGACAAAAACAACTTTTTGCCCATAAAACGGCTGGATACCCTCCGCATAGCCTACATAGAGGTTAGCAAAAATAATCGGAACAGCATGTTTTTGAGAGTGGCACGCCGCTACGCCTCGCTTGACCTCTACCGGGTTGACCAAACAAGACCTGCCGACTACGACTCGCTGGTGCAAAAGTTGCAAGGCTATAATCTGGTACTTGTGGGCTACATGGACATTAACCAGCGCATGCCGCAGCGAAACTTTGACATGGACAGGAATTTCTGTCAGTGGCTAACGCAGCTGGCGGCAAGCAAGCGCACGGTGCTGACGCTGTACGCCAACCCCTACGCTATGCCCAAGGTGGGCAACCCGAAGGCGTTCGAGAGCATACTGCTGGCTTACAACAGCGAAGAGGAATATCAGCGGGCGGCAGCCCATGCGCTATTCGGCGCAAATCCTGTTGTGGGGCAAAGCTCCGTAGCCGTACCCAAATATATCAAAATAGGAGATGGCGTGCAAAAGCCAACGCGAACACGCCTCAAGTACGGCACGCCGTCGGAGCTTGACATAAACTCCGGGCGCTTGGCAACGGTGGACTCGATGGTACTTAACGCCATCAAAATGCAAGCCTTTCCCGGGTGTCAGGTGTTAGCGGCGCACAAGGGAGTGATTTTTTACCATAAAGCGTTTGGCTGCCAGACTTACCAGAACGAAACTCCCGTAACGCTTGGCAGCCTGTACGATGTAGCCTCCATTACCAAAGTTACGGCAACGTTGCCGGTCATCATGAAAATGGAGGAGGATAGCAGCATCAACCTTGGCGGCTATCTGGGAAAGCATATTGCGCTTGATGAAGCCAGCGGCAAGGGCAAGCTGGTGATACGCGACATTCTGCTCCACCAGTCGGGGCTTCAGGCCTGGATTCCGATACACGTGGCGTTTATGCGCCCCATGTTTGCCAACCAGCCGCTGCTCAGCCTTTCGCAGTCCGAAACCCACCCGTTCAAGCTCTACACGCGTACATACCTCAACAAATTCCATGTGTTGGACACCGCGTTCTTTAGCCCGTCGTATTTGCCGGAATACCCCTTTAGCGTGGCCGACAGCCTTTACGCGCACAAGGGTATCAGGGAAAAAGTTTACCAGCTGATAGACAACACTCCGCTTCTGGAAAAGCGCTACCGGTATAGCGACTTGGGGTTTTACTACCTACAGCGGCTGGTAGAAAACGTATCGGGGAAAGGCTTGGACGTAATTGCCGACAGCTTGTTTTACAAACCGTTGGGCATGAAATCCACCACCTTTTTACCGTTGAGAAATTTTGACCGTAAGAATATTGTACCTACCGAATGGGAGTATTCGTTTCGGCATCAGTCCATTCACGGCTACGTGCACGACCATGGCGCAGCCACCGTTGGCGGCGTGGCAGGACATGCCGGACTTTTCTCCACAGCCTACGATATGGCAAAAATGATGCAAATGTTTTTATGGCACGGCCGCTACGGCGATACGCAGCTGCTAAAGCCGGAAACGGTGAACAAGTTTACCAAAATCCATGTGGCCGGCAACCGGCGCGGGCTGGGCTTTGACAAGCCTGAACCTGACCCGCAGAAGGCAAGCCCCGTGTGCCGCGAAGCATCGCCGGCAAGCTACGGACATTCGGGGTTTACCGGTACTTTTGTCTGGGTTGACCCGAAGCGCGAGCTGGTGTACGTATTCCTCTCAAACCGCGTGCACCCCGACAGCAACAACAACTTGATTACCACCACAGGCGTACGCACCAACATACTTCGCGAATTTATCAACGCGATAGACGAGGCGGAAAAAACAAAGTAGCCGCTTGGGGAAAGTTAGGGCAGGGTCGTACATTGTATGTTAGCACGCAGATGACCCCAGATTATATGGCTTCTAATAAATAATGACTTTGTTGCAACGAGAGCACATTACTATATAAAACCTACGACAGCAAGTCCCTGCGGGACTTACACGGCGTCAGCCAATTCAGAATTTAAATTTTTTCCCTCAAGTTCTCGTTGCAACAAAGTCATTTCGCGCGCTTACCCTGAAATGTTTTCATTCTTTGTTTATACTACCAAATAAATATGTATCTTTGCGGCTCGGTAGATTATTGGCCTTGCCTTTACGCTGGCTTGAGAAGCTGCCGGCAACGAGATTACTAAAAACCAACAATTATACTCACACAACATGAAAAAAATTGCATTTATTTTTATGGGAACAGTCCTGATGGGGTCGTGCCAAAGCG
>JAITAP010000042.1 GCA_031284065.1 Prevotellaceae bacterium | reverse complement strand
ACCTCCTGCGACAAAGACGACGATAATGATAGCGCAACCAGCGTGATTGCAGGCGGCGTTCTTAGCGGAGAGGTCGTGGGACTTGGCGACGCAAACCCGGATTCGATAAATGCGACTATGTATTATTATGATGAAAATAATGCTTTTAATGTTGATGGTTCTTATAATGATAAAATTGTGGTTGGAAGCGGCACACTCGACGATGGCGAGCTCACGCTTAATGATAAAATTGTGGTTGGAAGCGGCACACTCGCCGATGGCGAGCTCACGCTGAAGCTGAATGAAACCGTTGACGAAAGGTATCTTGAAGCCGGATTTAAAGAGCTTGAAGAAGAATACGGCGGAAAAATAACGGTGAGCAACCGCAACGTAAAAATAGGAGAAGCTGATGTACGTGCTTACCAATCCGGCAAAGCAATAGGTCAGTTTTACTACGTTACAGGGATAGAAGACAAGGATTGGCACGGTTACCTAATATACGCCGCCGCCGTTGTAAGCATAACCGGCACCTATACAGACGAAGAGGGAAATGGTAGAGTTATCTATAACGTATTCCTGAAAAAAGGCTGGAACATAGTGTATATGAAAGAAACGGGAACGGAGGGGCATAGATATTACGAATATACCACTGCAACTCCTTCGGGTGCGAAGTGGTACTATAAAGATGATACATTATGATAGGTAAGGCTGTTCATCCTCTCTTTGAGTCGCAAAGCGCTCAAAGTTTAGGCAAAAGAAAGCATGGGTTTTAGCTTTCTGCATTCCTTAGCTCCGTGCCGCCCGCCTGCAAAAGGCGGGCGGCTTTGCTTTTTGCGCGCAAGTTTCTGCCTTGCGCGTTTGGAAGTTTCATGATTTTCACCTAATTTTGCAGGCTGAACGGAAAGTACGGGTTGAGACAGGCGTACTCAACCATAACCACAAGTAATCTACTATACACAATCGCTATGAATCTTACACTAAAAGTTTGGCGTCAGGAGAACGCGAAAGCAAAGGGACGCTTTGAGACGTACGGGGTGAGCCACATTTCGCCCGACACGTCGTTTCTGGAAATGATGGACATCCTCAACGAGCAGCTCATACGGGAGGGTAAGGAGGCTGTAGCCCACAGCAAGGGCTGCCGCGGCCCCGTAACCTTTGACCACGACTGCCGCGAGGGCATTTGCGGCATGTGCTCGCTCTACATCAACGGCCGCGCGCACGGCCCGGACGACGACGTTACCACGTGCCAGCTGCACATGCGCAAGTTTAAGGACGGCGACGTTATCACGGTAGAGCCGTGGCGCAGCCGGGGCTTCCCGGTGGTGAAGGATCTGGTAGTTGACCGCGGCGCGTTTGACAAAATCTTGCAGGCGGGCGGCTTTATCTCCGTCAACACGGGCGGCGTGCCCGACGGCAACACCATCCCCATCCCCAAGCCCCGTGCCGACGAAAGCATGGACGCTGCGGCGTGCGTGGGCTGCGGGGCGTGCGTGGCAACGTGCAAAAACGGCTCGGCCATGCTGTTCGTTGCCGCGCGCGTGAGCTCGCTGGCGCTCCTGCCGCAGGGCCGGGTAGAGGCCGCCCGCCGCGCAAGGGCAATGGTGGCCAAAATGGACGAGCTGGGCTTTGGCTCCTGCACCAACACGCAGGCCTGCGAAGCCGAGTGCCCCAAGAGCATTTCCATTGCCCACATTGCCCGCCTCAACCGCGAGTTTCTGTGCGCAGCGCTGCAAAGCTAAAAGTGCGCCCGAAAAAATGTTGACGGGTGCAGACCTCACCCCCCGCCCCTCTCCAAAGGAGAGGGGGGCGGCTTGCGCCGAACGTCGCGTTGCGGCTCCCCTCTCCGCCGGAGAGGCGCCGGGGTGAGGTTCATGTTAGCTTGCATTTGGCCGACGCGCCGCTCCTGACGGAATGTGGCAGTACCAACGCAGCATATTTTTGACCGTACCAAGGTCGGGAAATTTTTTTTTTGATGATGTTAAAAAATTGAGCGCCTCGCTTCCCGCTCGCCCTCAAAAAGCTTATCTCTGTACAACGTGAAAGACATTCGCTCATACTTTCCCCTGCTGTCGCAGGCTGTCAACGGCAAGCCGCTGGCGTACCTGGACAACGCCGCCACCTCGCAGAAGCCTCAGGCGGTGATTGACGTTGTGAACGAGCTTCACGCCTCGCTCAACGGCAACATTCACCGCGGCGTGCACTACATGGCGGAGCAGTGCACCGTGCGCTACGAGGCGGCGCGCGAGCGCGTCCGCGCGTATATCAACGCGGCCAAAGCCTGCGAGGTGATTTTTACGGCGGGCGCTACGGCGGGCGTAAACCTTGTGGCGTTTGCGTTTGGCGAGCGCTACGTGCGGGCGGGCGACGAAATTGTGGTAACGGAAATGGAGCACCACAGCAACATTGTTCCCTGGCAGTTGCTGTGCGAGCGAAAGGGCGCAACGCTCAAGGTATTGCCCTTTGCCGACAGCGGCGAGCTGCGCGTGGACATGCTGCCTGCGCTGCTGTCGCGCAAGACGAGGCTGCTTGCGGTGGCGCAGGTATCCAACGTGCTGGGCGTTGTAAACCCGCTGGAGGAGATTATCCGCATAGCCCACGCGGCGGGCGTTCCCGTGCTGGTGGACGGTGCGCAGGGCGTGCAGCACGGGCGCACGGACGTGCAGCAAATGGGCTGCGACTTTTACGCCTTTTCGGGGCACAAAATTTACGCCCCCACCGGCACAGGGGCGCTGTACGCAAAGGAAAAGTATTTGGACGAAATGCCGCCCTACCAGGGCGGCGGCGATATGATAAAAACGGTAACGTTTGCCAAAACAACCTACGCCGACCTCCCCTACAAGTTTGAGGCGGGCACGGCCAACTACATTGGCGCCATCGGGCTTGGCGCGGCCATAGCGTTTCTCGAAACGCTTGACGCCGCGCAGCTGCAAGCGCACGAGCAACAGCTGCTGCGCTACGCCACCGAGCGCCTGCGGGACGTGGGCGGCGTTACCATTTACGGCAGCACGCCGCGCAAGGGCAGCATTGTTTCGTTTACCCTCAGCGGCGTTCACCACCTCGACGTGGCGCAAATACTCGACAAGCTTGGCATTGCCGTGCGCAGCGGCACGCTCTGCGCCGAGCCGGTAATGCGGCACTACGGCGTTACGGGCATGGCGCGGGCCTCCTTTGCGTTCTACAACACGCTCGGCGAGGTAGATGCGCTGGCGGAAGGGCTGATGAAGGTGAAGAAGATG
>JAITAP010000244.1 GCA_031284065.1 Prevotellaceae bacterium | reverse complement strand
GTAAGCGTGTACTTGCCCTTTTCGGTGTGTGCGAGGGTGTACACCAGCGTGGCAGGCGTTACCTCAATAAAGGGCTTTGCGGGCGAGGTGAACTCAAGCGTAAAGTCGCTGCCGACGGTTACAGTGTGGGGGGAGGGGGTTGTGGGGCTGGTTACGGTAATATCATTGCCATACGTGGTTACCGCTACCTCGGTGTCTGCTATCTTAGCAACAGACACGTTTACCTCCTGAGCGTCCTGTATGTTGCTAAAAGTTAGGGTGTAATTTCCGCTTCCATCTTTGGCAAGTCCTTTATTGGGAACAATAACCTCGCTTCCTTTGTCAATGTAAAGAATGATTTCGCTGTTCAGCTTTATTTCGGTTACTCCGTAGTCCGTGTTCGCCGCAAACTTCAGCTCAACATTATCGCCGGGGGTGGCGGCAAAAGAGTTTTGCCCGGAGTAGGGAGCGGTAACGGTTACATTTGCACCGGTAAGCTTTACCGGCGCCGCCTTTTCGTGAAACGCCCACGCATACTTGTTGTTGTAGGTAGTATAGTCCCTCGTCCAGAAGTCGCCCTTAAGCGCTCCGTTGTCAAAGGCAATAATACTTCCGCCGTTGTGATTTCCGTCATCCTTACTGCCGGAGCCTCTCGCATCACGAATAATGCCCTGTATGGTAGGGCTTATTTTTGGAGCAACCACGTGCCTCAGTATCCACCCTTTTGCAGTTGAGCTTAGCGCAACATCCACCGGAGAGCCTTTTGTGGCTGTACCGGAGTAGAGGTACTTTGCGGGGTCTGCCGCGCTAACAATGTTGGTTCTTTCGCCGTTGTCGCTGCTCACAAAGCCAAACAGCTGCCCAAGGCTTCCGTTTTTTGCCGCCAGCTCAAAGGTTGTCCCGTCGGCTTTCAGCGTCAGGTAGGGCGCGGCGCTATTGGCAGTGTGCAAGCTTTTGATGAAAAACCACTTTGTAACGCTTTGGTTTTGTTCAAAGATAAACGGGTAGTAGTCGTCTATCTGCGCTATGGGAACGAAGCGCAGAGTGCGTAAACCACCACCACCAGCACTGGGAAGACCGGTGTTTGAGTGAATATCTAAGTCTGTACCCGAAGGAGTACCGTTAAACCGGGCGTTGCTGTTATCAGAATCTGCCCCTAATGCAAGGTTGCTGCCATTCAGCATCTTAACAAAATAACTATTTGCAATGGTTATGGTAAAAGCCGTAGCGTTGCTCAGGTCATCTACATCTTTTAGATTGCCAAAATACTTTCCGTTTCTATTCACAAGCGAGTATTTGTCTCCATTGGCAACAACCGCCCACTGCTGCACGCTCCTCAGGTTGTTGGGGCGTAGGGGATTAAACTGAGCATTAGTACTAGCGCCTTTCGAGGTCAGCACCGTAAAACCCCGACCGGCATTGTCGTTAATGACGCTCCCAATCGGTGAAAATTGGCTGTTGTACGGCACCTCAATGTAGTACCACGTGGTGTCGTTGGCTTCGCTCAGGGTGATAAGATCGCCGGCAATTTTGGTAGCCGCCGAAGCAACATTGTTTGTTGCCCCATAAAGCAGGAGCATCGCTAAACACGTAGCGCGCACCGTGCGCCACAGCGTTTTGGAGAAATAATTTTTTTTCATCGCACAATAATTTTTAAAAAGTGAACATTAGGAAATTGATTTTTTGAGAACTATACTAAAACATTAAAACATTCGCAAATTTGCAAGTTGTTCGCCTCAGACCTCACCCCCGTCCCCTCTCCAAAGGAGAGGGGTGGCTTTCGCCTCAGACCTCACCCCCAGCCCCTCTCCAAAGGAGAGGGGTGGCTTTCGCCGAAAGGGTAGCTTGCGCCGAACGTCGTGTCCCTCCCCCCTCTCCTTTGGAGAGGGGTCGGGGGTGAGGTCTCCCAAAGTGTCGTCCCTGCGGGACTTGCCCGGCGTTAGCCAATTCAAAATTCAAAATTTCAAATGTCGTCGCCGCGGGACTTGCCCGGCGCAAGCAATAATTCTCAATTTTCTATCCCGTTGCTTGTAAACCTGAAATTTTTCATGTAAGTTTGCGCTATGGGAATCAACCAACCACCGTTAGCGCCGGACGCCCCCTTTTTGGAGCGCGTCGCCCAAAGCCTGTACGTCAGGTACGGCGAGCAAATCAGCTCGCTTACGCTCGTATTCCCCAGCCGCCGCGCGCGCCTGTACTTTTCCGAATACCTTTCGCCGCAGCTTAGCCGCCCGCTGTGGCAGCCGAAGGCTACGGCTATAGCCGAAATTTTTTCGCGCCTCAGCGGGCTGAGCGAGGCAAACCGCTACCTGCTGGTGGCGGAGCTCTACAAAAGCTACCAAAAAAATCGCCACACGGACGAATCGTTTGAGCGCTTCTACTTCTGGGGCGAGGTCATGCTCAACGATTTTGACGCGCTGGACAAGTACTTGGTGCAGGTTGACCCGCTGCTGCGAAACCTTGCCGCGCTGAAAAATATGGACGACAGCCTCTCCTTTTTGAGCAAGGCGCAGCGCGACGCGGTGCAGGCGTTTTGGCAGAATTTTTCGCCCGAAAAGAGCGGCCGCCTGCAGGAGGACTTTGCCTCGCTGTGGAGCGCGTTGCTGCCTGCCTACAACGATTTCCGGCAAGCGCTGCGCAAAAAGAATGTCGCCTATCAGGGAATGATGTACCGCGAGGGCGCCGAAATTTTGCTGAAAAATGGGTTTGACTTCGGGGCGGAAAGGTTTGCGTTCATCGGCTTTAACGCGCTCAACGAGTGCGAGCGGACGCTGCTGCGCTACCTGCGGCAGGAGGACCGCGCCGAGTTCTTCTGGGACTACGACCCGTACTACGTTGACGACAAGCGTCAGGAGGCGGGGCTGTTCATGCGGCAAAATCTCGCCGACTTCCCCCCCGTAGCGCCGGACGAGGGCGGCTCGCTCTTTGCCGGAGAAAAGGATATACAGGTTATCGCCACCACCTCCGACGTGCTGCAAGCCAAGCTGCTGCCAACGCTGCTGGGCGAGGCGTGCCGCGGGCAGCCGCTCGACCGCCGCACCGCCGTTGTCCTTGCCGACGAGGGGCTGCTCATCCCCACGCTCTACGCGCTGCCTCCGGAGACCGAAACGCTCAACGTAACCATGGGCTACCCGCTCGCGCAAACGCCCATCTACAGCTTGGTGGAGCTCCTCATTCGCCTGCACAAAAACGCGCGGGAGGCGGAAGGCCTGCCCCTGAGGTTCTACCACAAGGACGCGCTCGCGCTGCTACAGCACCAGTACATACGCATGGTTGCGGGAGGCGCGTCGCGCGCGCTGTGCGACAAAATTATCCGGCAAAACCGCGTGTACGTAACCTCTGAGGATTTTTTTCCGGAGGAAAGTAGCCGGACGCGCTTCTCCGTGAGCCGTCTGTTCGTAAAGTTGCCCACGCCGGACGCTTTTGCCGCGCTGCTGGGCGCGCTGCTGGCGGCCATAGCCACCGCCGAGGCGGCGGAGGACAGCCTCGACAGCAAGCTGCGGCGCGAGTACGTGGCCTGCGCCTACAAGTCGCTCAACCAGCTCGCCGACGCGCTCCGCGAGTGCGACATGCAGCCGGAGCTGCCCGTATTCCTCAACATTCTGCGCAGCGCGCTAAAGGGTATCCGCATACCGTTTGAGGGCGAACCCGTTGCGGGCTTGCAGGTGATGGGAATCCTGGAAACCCGCACGCTGGACTTTGAAAATCTGGTGGTACTCTCGCTCAACGACGATATTTTCCCGCACGGCGAAACCGTGCCGTCGCTCATCCCCTACAACCTGCGCCGGGGCTTTGGCCTGCCCACCGTTGAACAGCACGAAGCCATGTACGCCTACTACTTTTACCGGCTGCTACAGCGCGCCAAGCGGGTACGGCTGGTGTACAACAGCCAGGGCAGCGACAGCCGCAGCGGCGAAAGGAGCCGCTACCTGCGCCAGCTGGTGATGGAAAGCCCGCACAGCGTAACCGAGCGCAGCGTGTCGTACAGCGTAACGCACACGCCGGCGCAACCCATTGCGGTGGACAAAACGGGCGCGGTTGCCGCCGCCCTCGCCGAGTTTCTGGACGACGGGGCAAGGGCTGTTTCGGCAAGCTCGCTCAACAGCTACATTGCCTGCCCGCTCAAGTTCTACTTTGCGCAGATTGCCCGGCTGAGAGAACCCGAAGAGGTGGCGGAAGAGGTGGACGGGCGAATGTTGGGAAACATTTTTCACCACACCATGCAGGCGCTCTACAGCCCGTTTCTCAGCAAAACCATTTCGGCGGCAGACTTGGCGGGCTTGCTGCACAACAGGCCGCAGCTGGTGGCGTTGGCGGAAGCGCAAACGGCAAAGGAATTTTTTAACGACGAAAAAGAGGTTGCCGAAATTGCGCGAAACGGCAAACTTTTCATGGTAAAGGAAACCGTAGCGAAGTACGTTGAGGGAATGTTGCGCTACGACATGCGCCGCGCGCCGTTCACCGTGCGCGGGCTCGAGGAGAAGATGGAGCACAAGCTGCGCGTCAACGTCGGGCACGCGCAGCGGGCGGTGAACTTCAAAGGGTACGTTGACCGCATAGACGTTGCGGACGGTGGCTTCCGGATTATCGACTACAAAACGGGCAGTAGCCTCAACGGGAAAAAGCTGAAGTTCCTTTCGGTGGATGCGCTTTTTTCGGAAAAAGAGGAGGCGCGCCGCCCGGAAATCCTGCAAACGCTGCTCTACTCGTCCATCATGCGCGAAAAAGAAGGCGCGGCAGCGGTCGCGCCGATGCTGCTCTTTATCCGCAACATCTGCAAGAGCGATTTTGACGGCAGCATAAAAATCAAAAGCGGCGCGGGGTACGCCGCTGTGGACGACGCCACGCCCCTCCTGCCGCGCTTTGAGGAGTTGCTCCGCGCCGCGCTGTCCGCCATGTTCGACGTGTCGCAGCCATTTACCCAAACCGACGACGCTGAGGCGTGTGCGCTATGCCCGTACAGCGAAATTTGTCACCGATAAAATCGCCATGTTTTCGTAGGGCGTTTTGCGTTTTTCATTCCGTAGGGACTTTGTTGCAATGAGAGCACATTATAAAATTTTGAATTGGCTGACGCCGGGCAAGTCCCGCAGGGACGACACTTTATTAACCGTAGGCTTTAGCCTACGGTTAACGATAGCGCTCTCCTCTTAAGTCCCGCAGGGACGACACTTGCTGTCGCCTCCAAAGTGTCGTCCCTGCGGGACTTACACGGCGTTAGCCAATTCAAAATTTCATAATGTACTCTCGCTGCAACAAAGTCACGTAAAAGCAGAAATTTTTACTAAACGTTCATCAAGGGCATGCCCTCGATGAACGTTTTTTCTTGCTTTAAAGTTGCATTTGTTAGTTGAAATTACACTTACCGCTGCCCGAAAGGCAGATTCATCGCTGCAAGTTGTTGCCCTGCGGAGGTCATCAAAGCTCTACGCTTGCGCTGTAGTACATTCGCTTTAGCAGCGATTTTATTTTTGCGGCGTACTGCGGGTCTTGCGCCCACGTGCCGGTAAGCGCGTCGATGGTGGGGGCTTTCCCCTTTGGG
>JAITAP010000225.1 GCA_031284065.1 Prevotellaceae bacterium | reverse complement strand
CCCCCCCCCCCCCCCCCCCCCCCCCCCACCACACCACACAGCCTTACACTCTTTCCCTACACGACGCTCTTCCGATCTGCACTGTGTGTGTGTGTGTGTGTGTGTGTGTGTGTGTGTGTGTGTGTGTGTGTGGCAAGAAGTGTGCCAACTGCTATGTTCTTAGCAATACATAAGATTATTTCACCTTTCCTCAAAGAAAAAGTCAGCAGGCAGCACAATGTGGAAATTAAAATAAGTATCATAACAAAGCTTTATGTGTATTTGCACAATTTTTATCGGTGTACGTGCACAAACTATACGACCGCAAATATAGCTTTACATTTGATAGAAGATTCCATTTAACATGGATTTAACATTAGATTTAACATTTTCGCCGATTGGATAAATTGCAATGCGCTGGTTATGAACGGCGTAAATTTTGCAAAAGTATGGGTAAAGCCATACCCGCCACTTCCGTAATTCCGAACGAAGTGAGGAATCTCCATCCGTACCACAGCCATTGGGGAGAAATGGCGGGAGATTCCTCGCTGCGCTCGGAATGACGGCGAAAGAAGGCGTTGAAGGGGCGAGAGCGAGGCTTTGAAAAGACACATTCTCAATTTTCAGCGCTCAGCGTTCCCGTTGCCTTCAGCCATTCCGTTTCTTTTATCTTGAAGTTGGCGCGAGCCTCTATGAGGTTGCTGTGGGCTTGCTGCCACTGCGCCTGCGCGTCGAGCAGGTTGGCGAGGGTTTCCATGCCTACCTCGTAGCTGTCGCTGTTCACGCGCAGGGCTTCGGAGGCCTGCGCCAGCGCACTCTCGGCGGTGGTAACCATGGCGTATGCGTCCTGCATATCCTTGCTGATTTGCCGAAGCTCCAGCGTTAGCAGCTTTGCGTTTTTTTCGAGCTCCAGCTGGCTTACCTCTTGCTGCAAGCGGGCGCTTTTGATTTTTTTAAATCCTTCGCCAAAGTGAAAAAGCGGTATGCTGACCGACAGCATGGCGTAGGGAAGCTTGAGGCTCATCTCCTGCCCGCTGATTTTTGCCCCGTTCAGGTAGCTGTACCCGGCCCCCAGCCCAACGACCGGCAGGAAATCTGCGCGTACCATTTTAGCGTGCAGGGCTTTCATGTCCACCTGCCTTTGCAGGATGCGGTACTCGGGGCGATTCGTAACGTCGCTGCTCGCCTCCGGGAGCTGCGTCAGGGCGGCCTGCGTCAGCGAATCGGCGGGGAGGATTTGCGCCTCGTAGTCCAGCCCCGTGATGCGGCACAGCGACATACGCGCCAGCTCCAAGCCGTTGCGGGCGCGTTGCAGGTCGTAGCGTACGGCGCCGCGCCGCGCCTGCACCTTCAGCAGGTCGTTTTTGCTTGCCATCTCTACGGCGTACCCCACGGCGGTAGCGCTGTCCAGAAAGTCGAGCAGCGCGCTGTACTTCTCCAGAATTTTCACCTTTTCGCCCACTGCCACGTAAATCCAGTAGGCGCGGTCGGTTTCGGCAATGACGCTTGCCTGCTGCAAGGCACGGTTTTCGCTGGCAATTTCCGTGCCCACCTTTGCCATCTTGTTGCCGACAATAATTTTTCCTCCGGCAAAAATGGGCTGCTCCACCGTAACGCCCGCCATGTATGCGCCTCTTACGCTCACCTCCAGCGGGTAGTATGCGTACATGTCGAACACAGGGTTGCCGTCGGGGCCAATAACCGGCGTCGTAGCGCCGGGTATCGGGTTGGGCATCAGGTTGGGTTTTAGCTGCGCTGTGGCAATGTCGGGGACAAAGGTCGGCAGGTACGAGTTCATTTCAATATCCTTAAAGGCGTAGGTGAGCGAGCCGGTAGCGCTGATTTTTGGCAGGTAGGCAGCAAACGCCGCCTGCTTTTCGGCAACAGCCTGCTCAAATTGCTTGTCGGCAATCTTTATGTTTTCGCTGCTTTGCAGCGCCATTTGGCGGCATTGCTCCAGCGTGAGGCTTTGCTGTGCAAGGCTTGCGTTGAATCCAACGCAGAGCGTGAGCAAGGTGGATATTATCGGTTTCATCTTTTACTATGTTTAGAAAGTTAGGAGATTAGAAGATTTATACTCCAACTTCCCTAACTTCATTAACTTCTCTAACTTCATTAACTTCTCTCCAGCTTCACCCTGAAAAACACCGCGTAGAAGATAGGCACGAGTATCAGCGTTACCAGCGTACCCACAACCAATCCGGACATTACCGCTACGGCGAGGCTTGCGTACATTGGGTCTATCACCAGCGGCAACATGCCGAGCACGGTGGTGAACGAAGCCATGATAACGGGTCGTGTGCGCGCTACTGTGGCTTCAACAACGGCGCGGTAAGGCTCTTTGCCCTCGCCGGTGAGCCGCGAAATTTCGTCAATCAGCACGATGGAGTTTTTGATGAGCATTCCCGCAAGCCCCATTGAGCCGATAATTGCCATAAAGGTGAAGGGTTGGTGCGCGGCGAGCATTGCCGGCGAAATGCCAATGGCGGCAAACGGCAGGCAGCACAGCACTATCAGCAGCTTGCGCACGTCGTTGAAGAGCAGCAGCAGCGTGAGCAGGATGATTAGCGCGGCAACGGGAATCATGCCGAGCATGTTTGCCAGCGCGTCGTGCTGTAGCTTTCCCTCGCCCAGCCACGTGAGGTGGTACCCTGCGGGCAGGGGTATCGCCTCAATTTGCCTGATGACGCTTTTTCGCACGGCAGCCGGCGTTGAGCCGTCGCGCGGTTCGCACTGCACCTCCACGGCGCGCCGCCCGTTGCTGCGGTACACAAGGCTTTCCTCCCACGCGAACTTTACGCCGCCGGTTACCTGACTCATCGGCACGGAGGAAATTACTTTGCCCTGCACATCCTCTGGGGTAATGCTTCCGGTGGCCAGCCCTGCAATGTCGTTTTTGTCTATTTCGAGGTTCGGCAGCATTGCCCACACGGGCACGTCGTTCAGGTCGGCGATGCGCGTTCCGTCCGGCGTGCGCGTTTTCAGGTAGATGCTTAGGGCCTTGTCGTTTTCGTAGAATGTGCCTACGGGTATTCCGTCGGTGGCGGCAAGCAGCGCGTTGCTCACGTCGCTGCGGGTAACGCCGGCGCGCCGCGCCGCCGGCTGCGCGTATCGGGCTACCAGCGCTTTGCCCGCCTGCTGCCGGTTGTCGCACACGGTGTAGGGGTCGGCTTCGGGGCAAGCCCGCATAACGTCCTGCGCCTGTCGGCTCCAGCCGCGCAGCACGGCGGGGTCGGGGCCGGAGAGCTGCACCTCTACGGTGTGCGAGGTTGCAACGGTAAAGTTGTACCGGCGGACGCGAATGTAAGCGTCGGGGTAGCTTTCGCGCAGGAATTTTTCTATGGCCGGCTTCATCTTGATGGACGACGAGTAGCTGTCGAAGTCCACAATCAGCTCGCCGTAGCTGTCAGCGCCCATGTTCACCGCCCGCAGGAGGCAGTAGCGCGACGGCGTTCGTCCCTGACTTGAGGCTACTTTCTTCACGTGCTCAAAGGCGAGCAGCTGGCGGGTTATGGCGTGCAGGTCGCGGCTCACCTGCTCCGGCCTTGCGCCGTCGGGCAGCGTATATTCAATGTACGCTTGGCTGTAGTTGAGGTCGGGGAAAAAGCGGTTGGGTATTTTCAGGAAAGCCGCTACCGCCAGCGCCAGGCACACAACGCTTACGGCCACCGTAGCGCTCTTGTACCTCAACGCTTTTCCCAGCATCCTCCGCACAAAGCGGTGAATGGGGCTGTTGAGCGGTTGCTCGCTCTCGCCGCCGACTTTCTGCCTGCGCAGCTTGAGAAAGTACGCCGAAAACATGGGCACCTGCACCAGCGCCAAAAACCAGCTTATGAGCAGCGAAATGCAGAGCACAAGGAAAAGGTCGCGGGCATATACGCCTGCCGTATCGTCGGTGAGGAACACGGGTAGAAACGTGGCAATGGCGATAATCGTTGCGCCGAGCAGCGGCATGGCGGTTTGCTTGGCGGTGGAGAAGAGCGCAGCCTTTAGCGGCGCCCCCCTTTTCAGCCCCACGAGTATCCCGTCAATCACCACAATGGCGTTATCCACCAACATTCCCATTGCCACAATGAATGCGCCGAGCGATATGCGTTGCAGCGTTCCGCCAAACGCCAGCAGGATGGGGAACGTTGCCAGCACGGTGAGCAGCAGCCCGCTCCCGATAATCATGCCGCCGCGAAACCCCATCGCTACCATCAGCACAAGGATGACGATAAGCACGGACGAAACGAGATTCCACATAAAGCCGCTAATGGCTTCGCTTACCTTGTCGGGCTGAAAAAAGATTTTTTCAAACTCAATGCCTGCCGGAATACCTTGCTGAAGCTCCGCCACGCGCTTTTCCACGCGCTTGCCCACGTCAATCACGTTTTCGCCCGATTCCATAGAGATGGAAATGCCCAGCGCCGCTTGGTTGTTCAGGTAAAAAGTGTTGCGGGCCGGCTCCTGATACCCGCGCGATACGTCGGCAATGTCGCCCAGCCTGACCTGTTCGCCCGATATGCTTTGAACAAGCAGGTTTTGAATATCCTCAATCCGCTGAAATTTGTCGTCCACCGTGAGCCGGAGCTGCTGGTCGCAGCCCTCGTAAACGCCCGAAAACACAGGGCTATTTTGCCCGTTGATGGTGGCAATGATTTGCGCGGGCAGAATCCCCAGCCGCGCCATTTTTTCGCCGGACAGCGCCACGTTTACGCACAGCGCTTGCGCCCCGTAGATTTCGATGCGGCGCACGCCCTCCACGTTCAGTAGCTCCTGCTTCACGTAGCCGGCGTACTTCTCCATTTCCTCGTAGCTGTACCCGTCGGCGGTCATGGCGTAGAACATGCCGTAAACGTCGCTCACATCGTCCACCACTATTGGCTTCATGGCGTTCGACGGCAGCTTTGCGGCGGCAGCCTCAACCTTGCGGCGCAGAATATCCCACCGCTGCTCAATCTCCCTGTCGGGAACGGAAAAGGAGAGCTCCACCGTGATGGACGAAAGGTTTGCGGTGGAGGTAGAGTTAATGTTGCTCACGTCGCTTAGCGTGCGCAGCTCATTTTCGATAGCGCTCGTTACGTTCAGCTCCACCTCGTGCGCCGATGCGCCCGGGTAAACGGTAATCACCATTGCCTGCTTAATGGTAACTTCGGGGTCTTCGAGCTTGCCCATTTTAACGTAGGCGTAAACTCCACCCGCAACAATGGCCGCTATCAGAAACCAAAAAATGGTTTTCTTTTTGAAGAATACTTCGGAAATGTGCATTACAACAGCCCTCCCACGTTAGCTTCCGACGCTTCGGGAAGCGCCTGTACCTGCTGGCCTTCGCGAAGGCTCTTTGCGCCGGCAACCACCACTCTGTCGGTGCAGGTAACGCCTGCGCTTATGGCAACGCCGCCTTTCCCGTCTATGCCCTGCACCGTAACCTCGCGCTTACGCACGCTACTCGTTGCCGTATCCACCACCCACACGTAGGATTTGCCGTCCTCGCCAAACACTGCGCCAAAGGGCAGCGAGCAGGCGGCGTCGGCTTGGGTGGCGCACGTGATAGCCACGCGCACGTTCATTCCCGCCGCCAGCCGGGCGTCTTGCTTGGGGTCGAGCTGCAGCTGCACCTTGTAGAGCTGGTGGCTGTCCGCCTTGGGATTTATGCTGATGAGCTTTAGCGGAAACACCTCGCCGGGCAGCACGTCGGCAAGGCAGCCAAAGCTCACAAAGCTCTCCTTTGCCACGTAGAGCGAGGCGGGGATGTTAATCTCCACCACCAGCTGCCGCACGTCGATGAGCGTTACCACCGACATGCCCGCGTCCACCATTTCGGACGGCTTAAAGCGTACGGATTGCACGTAGCCTGCAAAAGGCGCAGCAAGGCGGGTATATTCCATCATGTTTCTGTCGGCTTGCAGCTTTGCGGTCAGCATTTTTTTGCCGGAGATGGCTTTTTCGTAGTCGTTACCCGATACGCTTTTGCGCTTGTAGAGCTCCTCAATGCGCTCCACCTCCGCCTTCACCTGTTCGTACTGCGCCTCCGTAGCCTCCAGCTGTAGCCGGTAATCCTTGTCGTCGAGCGCTGCAAGCAGGTCGCCCCGCTGCACGCGCTGCCCCTCGCGCACGTAGATGTCCAGGATTTGCCCCGCAGCCTTAAACCCCAAGTTCACAGCGGACGACTCCTTAATCACGCCCGAAAAATACTTTTCGGTAGTAGCGCCAACCGCCTCGGGATTCGCTATCTTGACGTTTTTTGCAAGCTCCGGAGGAGCGCTTCTTTTGCAGCCGCAAAATAGCAAAAAGCAGCATGGCAGGAATATAATCGCTTTGTTCATTGCACTATTTATATTTACTGATGTATGAAAAAAAGAACAAAGTTCGGATATTACACCTACTCATGGAAGCCCTATAGCTCTTAAAAATTGTTCTAAAAGTCGTTTTTAGAGAAAATAAAAATGGTAGCGCTGTTAGGAAAGTCTAACGCTGAATATTGAAAAATGAAAGCTGAAAAATGCGTCTTCTCAAAATCTCGTTAAGGGCAACCCAGCTACCTCTGTTTGCAAAGATAAAGTTCCCAGCGAGCACAAAAGTCAAAAAATGCAGCCAAATCACAGCTCGTCACTCAGCGGTTGCCGCTTTGCAGCTATCATGGCGATTATGGTCATGGCTACGACCCCGCCGCCAACGATGCCGATGGCTAATATTGTTCCCGTAGTTTTATGCATTAATTTGATGAAAATAAAGATGCGGCGGCAATCCCCACCCCGATAAGAGCCAATGTGACAATAGCGCCGAAGAGAAATCGTTCGCACAAGGCCGTACCGCGCCCAAGCAAAGGCTATTGTCCGTTTCGGAAATTCTTGCTACCTTTGGCTTACATTTTAATCACTTTCCAGCCATGTCACGTTACCTTGACCCCAAACACGACTTGATTTTCAAGCGCATATTTGGCGAGCACAAGCACCTGTGCAAAAGTTTACTCAACAGCATGTTGCCGCTCGACGCGTCGCAGCAAATTGTGGAGCTGGAGTACCAGTCGCCCGAGCTGCCCCCGGAAATCCCCGCGCTGAAGGACTCCATTGTGGACGTGCGCTGCACCGACAGCACGGGGCGGCAGTTCATCGTGGAGATGCAAATGCACTGGACGGAGAGCTTTAAGAGCCGCGTAC
>JAITAP010000193.1 GCA_031284065.1 Prevotellaceae bacterium | reverse complement strand
AACACCACCACCTTTTCGCCGGTTTTTTCACATAGCAACTCAATTAATTCGGCGAAACAGCTGGATGCATATTCCCGGCTAAGCGTCAGCTGGCAGCTGGCGGCAATGTTTCTTAAGTGCGCCGTCAGGTCTTTTTCAATCTCCTCCGGCGTGGCGTGGCTGATAAGCGTCCAGTCTATCCTTACCACCGGGTGTTGCTTTGTCCAGTCCCACTTGTCGTAAATGTAAAGCCCCTCCAACAGATTTTTCTTGCCGCTGAAAAGCGCCTCCAGAACGCTTATCAGCAGCGACTTTCCAAACCGGCGCGGGCGGGAAAGAAAGTAAACGCTTGCGCCGGCGGTAAGCAGCTGATGAATTGTTCGTGTTTTATCCACGTAAATACAACCATTCTCTACCAGCTTTGCAAACGACTGTATGCCTATCGGTAACTTTTTCATAGCAACGCCTTTTTAGTGACGTTGCAAAGATACAAAAACTATTCTTATTTGCGTGTAAACAACATGCCAAAGAAGCGGGACAACAAAGCGATAGCTATTTTTCCAAGTAATGCGCCAGTAGCCTTTATGCAGATTGTACCTTTTGCGCGCTTTTGCGTACGCTTTAGCTCTTCGCGCAGCTTGCCGCTTTCCTCTACTTTGCCGGCGACACGGCAGGCGTGCTGAAAATTATTGACGAATTTCCACAAATGAGCTTCAAGATTCAAAGCCGCGCCGCATGGCGGTCGTCCGTAAATCCGGACTGCCTCCATCAAGCATTTGAAGCTTCCGGTTTCCGATTCCGAATTTTGTACTTATCTTTGCGGGGTTTGAAATTAGTTGGACTTTACATACGCAAAAATGAAACTTTGGAGTAAAGGCGTAGAGCCAAATGAGCTGGTAGAAAAATTTACCGTAGGCAAAGACCGCGAGCTCGACTTGCAGCTCGCCAGGCATGACGTGGCGGGCAGCGTAGCGCACATAAAAATGTTGCAGAGCATAGGGTTGCTCACCCCTGCCGAGCTGAGCGCGCTTCTTGGCGGCTTGGAGCAGATTGGGCGGGAGATTGCCGCCGGGCAGTTTGCCATTGCCCCCGGCGTGGAGGACGTTCATTCGCAGGTAGAGATGCTCCTCACGCAGCGGCTGGGCGAGGTGGGGAAAAAAATCCACGCCGGACGCTCGCGCAACGATCAGGTGCTGGTTGACCTGAAGCTGTTCTTTCGCGAGGAAATTGGCCATATAGCGCAGGCTGTGCAGGCGCTCTTTGAAACGCTTGCGGCGCTAAGCGAAAAGCACAAGGATGTGCTGATGCCGGGCTACACGCACCTGCAAATCGCCATGCCCTCCTCGTTTGGGCTGTGGTTTGGCGCTTACGCCGAAAGCCTCGCGGACGACGCGCTGCTGCTGGCGGCCGCGTACAAAATCGCCAACCAGAATCCGCTCGGCTCGGCGGCCGGGTACGGCAGCTCTTTTCCGCTCAACCGTGCAATGACCACGTCCCTGCTGGGCTTTGGCGACTTGCACTACAACGCAATTGCAGCGCAGATGAGTCGCGGCAAAACCGAGCGCGCGCTCGCGGCGGCTATGGCCGCCGTTGCCGCCACTGTGGGACGCTTTGCCATGGACGTGTGCCTGTACATGAGCCAAAACTTTGCCTTCATCACCTTCCCCGACGCGCTCACCACCGGATCGAGCATCATGCCGCACAAAAAAAACCCCGACGTGTTTGAGCTCGTTCGCGGCAAGTGCAACCGCCTGCAAGCCGTGCCCAACGAAGCGGCGTTGCTCTGCGCCAACCTGCCCACAGGCTACCATCGCGACATGCAGCTGCTCAAGGAAATCATGTTCCCCGCCATCGAAGACCTGCGGAGCTGCCTGCACATAACCCGCTTCATGCTACAGCACATTGCGGTGAGAGAAAATATTTTGGAGGATGCCAAGTACGACTGCCTCTTCACGGTAGAGGATGTAAACCGCATGGCGCTTGGCGGCGTGCCGTTTCGCGAAGCCTACAGGAAGGTTGGCGAGCAGGTGCGGCAAGGCTGCTACAAGCCGGAAAAAACGATGCGCCACACCCACGAGGGAAGCATTGGAAACCTCTGCACCGAGCAAATTGCGGCAAAAATGAAAAAAGCATTGGAGGGAATGGGCTTGCCATAGCTATGGGATGAGGTAACGCGCTTAAGCTTTGCGCGGTTTAAAATGGGGGATATGCTAATTTGCCCGCGAGCTGCGCGAATTAAAAAAATTCGCGCAGCTCGTGAACAATGACAGCTCACAATGACTTTGTTGCAACGAATAACATGCTAACTATTACGTAAAGCCTAATAAATATTTAATGATTAAATTGGCTGCGCCGAGTTCCGCTTCGCGCCAATTCCCCGTAGGGGAATAATATCAATAGAAAACGGCTACCCGTTTCTCGCCAATAGCCCGTAGGGCTTCAATAGCATCGTCATTTTCTATTAATCCCCTACGGGGAAGCGGAAACTCGGCGAAGCCAATTGCTGCATGTTTTTCTTTCGAGGGCTGCGTAACAGGAGTTAGCGATGTGCTCTCGTTGCAACAAAGCCATTTTTTTCGGCAAAAATCGTAACCTTTACTTCTCTGCCGTCGCTCCGGCTTCTCGCCGCGCTCGGAGTGGCGCACGGGAGCAGCGCAGCAGCTTGTGGCTAACGAATAAAAATGCCGCCCCTGTGAGAAATTTCACCAAAACTCTTTACACTCTCACCATGTAGAAAGAGCCGAGCTCTCCTCTATCCAGCGTAAGCTTGGGGCATTTTTCTTTTAGTAAATTGTAATGGTTATGGTATAAAAAGTTCAGTGTGCCCAATATTTTCCACGCCGGATTGAAGCTCAAAAACGCTTCCAGCAAGTATTGCTCATTCCAAAGGCGTATTTCAGACACAACCCAACAGTCCGGATAGTCCCTCGGAGAA
>JAITAP010000181.1 GCA_031284065.1 Prevotellaceae bacterium | reverse complement strand
CAAATTAAAATACCCCGGCTTCCTTATCCTTTACCCACTCCAGCACGGCGCGGTTGAACTCATACGTTTTCTTCAGCTTGTTGAAGTGGTTGCGCTCAGCAGGCTTTGACGTCAAAATTGGATGCTTGAGAATTATCTTGGCGAGGAGAAAGGCGTCCAGATCAACGCGCTGACGGCAGGCGCGGCGTGGAACCTCAAGAAAATAATGGAAAAATTGAAAGAGAAAATACTTTGGCTCATTTTTCAACTCTTTTTTCAGAGAAAATTACAACCCCTAATTCTGAAAATTGAGGGTTGGTAAGGATTGACTAACTGATTAATTGTCAAATATATAAAAATATGCCAAATTTTAGTCGGTCAGTAGTGGTTGAAAATTATATGGTGAATAGCAGCTTGTGGCAGCCGCTAAAACCCTTTACCGTGTTGCTTTTTTGAGACAGCTTCCGCCGAAAGGTTAATCAGCATGGTGATGATGAAGAGGATACAGCCCAGCATGAACAGGGACTGGTAGTGCGCTCCTCCGGCGGGGGCTTCGCCCAGCTCGGCGGCGATGGTGGCGGGAATGGTGCGCACGGGCTCAAGCAGGGAGTGAGGCATGACGGCGGCGTTGCCCGTAACCATAAGCACCGCCATTGTTTCGCCTACGGCGCGCCCCACGCCGAGCACTACCGCTGCCGTGATGCCGGAGGCGGCGTAGGGAATAATCACCCTGTAGATGGTTTGCCAGTGCGTAGCGCCAAGCGCCAAGCTTGCCTCGCGCATGGCTTTGGGCGTGTTGCGCATGGCGTCTTCGGCGATGGTGATGATGGTAGGCAGCGCCATGATGGCGAGTATCAGGCTGCCGGCAAAAGCTGTTTCGCCCACCGGCAGGCGGAGCGTCCGCTGAATGTACGGAACGAGCGCCACCAGCCCGAAAAAGCCATACACCACCGACGGAATACCCGCGAGCAGCTCAATTGTCGGCTTGAAGAGCTTGCGGATTCGCTCGCCGGCAAGCTCCGAAAGGTAGATGGCAACGCCCAGCCCCAGCGGAAGGGCAATCAGGATGGCAAAAATGCTCACCAGCAGCGTGCCCAGCGCCAGCGGGAGCGACCCAAGCTGCGGCGCAGGCGTGGAGGTTGGCAGCCACTCTTTGCCGGCAAAAAAATCTTTCGGCGAAATGTTGTCCGCAGGCAGCGTTTTCACGGCGGCGCTTGCCGTCGGCAGGTACTGCTGCGGGAGAAAGGCGATAATGTTTGGGGTTTGGGCAATAATTTCGCCCAGCTTTTGCGGAAGCAGCGCGTAGTCTTCCCCCAGCTCCTCGTCGGTGTAGCGCGCAAAAATTTCGTCGAAGCGAAACGGTACGATTTCTCCGCTTTGCCCGCCCAGCGCCTGCCAGTCGGTGATTTCAGCGTCAAAAATTTTCTTGACTTGCGCGGGGTGGAGCGCCTCAACAGGGTTATCGGCGTTTACGCAGAGCGCGTACCCTTTCTCAACTTCGGGGCTCCGGAACAAGCCCAGCCCCTCCTTGAACAGAAAAACGACAATCAGCAAAATAGCGAGGCTTGTAACGCTACCGCTCAGGGTGAACAAGCCTTCCACAGCACGCTCTGCGGCTCGCCTCAACATTTTTTCCATGCTACGCACTTCATTTTCATTTTAAGCAAATATACAGGGCGGATATTACAGTTTCCTTACGCTACTGCTACAAAAATGTTACGAAGCTGCGCCGCGCAGCGGTGCGCCGCCGCCGTCAAAGGGGGTAGATACCGTATATTTTGCGCTTTTTATTTCCGGAAAAATGGTATGCAAACAGCATAGCTATAGCTATTTGCATAATTTACTTAGCGTAAAAAATACTCTACTGCGCTTAATCCCGAGTATATCGTTTATCTTTGCAAAAATACATGCCGGATGGGTAACCCCAACTTAACATACGACAATCAGGCAATTTCCGTCGATTGCACGGTTTTTGGGTTCGACGGGAGGGCTTTGCGCGTGCTCCTGATTCACCGACGGCGCATGTTGCCTTCGGGCGAAGAGCTGTCCGACCTCAAGCTGCCGGGCAGCCTAATCTCCGACGCCGAGGATTTGCCAAGCGCAGCCAACCGCGTTACGCGCGAGCTGGTGGGGTCGCGCAGCATCTACCTCAAGCAAATGGAGGTGTTCTCCAACCCGCAGCGCGTGCAGGGGCAGGAGCTGATGTGGATAAACAGCTACTACGGCGTGGCGCTTTCGCGGGTGCTCACGGTGGCGTTTTTTGCACTGGTAAAGCTCGACGACAGGCTGATAACCTACTCCCGGCGAAAGGGCGGCGAGTGGGTGGAGCTGGGCGACGTGCGGCGTCTTGCGCTCGACCACAACAAAATCCTCGTTACGGCAATAGATTACCTCATAAGCCTTTTTCAGCAGGAGCCTGTTGCCTTTGAATTTTTGCCGCGAAAGTTTACCGTAAAGCAGCTGCAAACGCTGTACGAAATAGTGCTTGACGTTGGGCTGGACAACCGCAACTTCCGGAAAAAAATCCTCTCGCTCGAGTACATACTGCCCGCTGGCGAGTGCGAAGAGGGGGTGGCGCACAAGCCGGCGCAGTACTACACGTTTGACCGGAAATCGTACAAGCGCGACAACAAAAAAATATTCAAGCTAAACTTTGTGTACAAGTAATGTTTAATATCATAAAACTTTGCAATTATAATGAAAACTCTTGGCATTGACATTGGCAGCTCGTCCGTAAAGGCGAGCTTGGTGGACGCCCAAACCGGCGAGGCGCTCGCCGGCGCATTTTTTCCCAAAAAAGAAATGGAAATAACGGCGGAAAAGCTGGGGTGGGCCGAGCAAAGCCCCGAAAGCTGGTGGAGCAACCTCAAGCTGGCGGTGCAAGCCGTTATTGCCGCCGCAAACGTAAAGCCCGGCGAGGTTAAGGCAATCGGCATATCCTACCAGATGCACGGGCTGGTGCTGGTTGACGAAAGCGGCAGCGCTATCCGCAACGCCATTATCTGGTGCGATAGCCGCGCGGTGCCCTACGGCGAAAAGGCGCTTAGGGAGCTTGGGCAGGAAAAATGCTTGCAAAGCCTGCTCAACTCGCCGGGAAACTTTACCCTGTCGAAGCTGGCCTGGGTAAAAGAGCACGAGCCCCAACGCTACGCCCGCGCAAAATACTACATGCTGCCGGGCGACTACGTAGCCCTGCGCCTGACGGGACGCGCCTGCACCACAGCGTCGGGCTTGTCCGAAGGAGTGGCGTGGGATTTTTCCGCCAACAGCCCCGCAAAATTCCTGTACGACTACTTTGGGTTCAACACGGCGCTGATACCGGAAATTGTTCCCACGTTTGGCGTGCAGGGCTACGTAACCGACGCTGCCGCCAAAGAGCTGGGGCTTGCTGCGGGCACGCCGGTAACGTACCGCGCCGGCGACCAGCCCAACAACGCGCTTTCGCTGAACGTGCTTCACCCCGGCGAGGTGGCGGCAACGGCGGGAACGTCGGGCGTGGTGTACGGCGTAAACGGCGAGGCAAAGTACGATGAGCTGTCGCGCGTAAATTCATTTGCGCACGTCAACCACAGCGACCGGCAAACGCGCGTGGGCGTGCTGCTCTGCATCAACGGCGCGGCCATCCTCAACGCATGGGTAAGGCACGCCATTCTCCCCGAAGGCGTCGGCTACGCCGAAATGAACGAGCTGGCTTCGACCGCGCCGACGGGCAGCGACGGGGTAAGCATTGTCCCGTTTGGCAACGGGGCGGAGCGCGTGCTCTGCAACCGCGAACCCGGCTGCTCCATACACGGCCTTAACTTTGCTCGACACGGAAAGGCGCACCTGATACGGGCGGCGCACGAGGGCGTGGCGTTTGCGTTCAAGTACGGCATGGGCATTATGAACGGCATGGGCATTGAAACAAAAACCATTCGCGCCGGATACGCCAACCTGTTTTTAAGCCCTGTGTTCCGGCAAACCTTGTCGAACATTACCGGCGCAACCATTGAGCTCTACAACACCGACGGCTCTATTGGCGCGGCGCGCGGCGCGGGAATCGGCGCAGGGATTTACAAAAGCGAAGCCGAAGCGTTTGCCACGCTGAAAAAAATAGAAACCGTGACGCCGGAAGAAAAAAATGTAAAGGCAAGCGCGGCGGCGTATGAGCGGTGGGCAGGGCTTCTGAGGCAAGCCGTGTAAAGCATTGCGGCAAATATATTTTAATTTTTATACGTTTATCACTTTTTATTCATCACAAAAAAACAAAAAAAACTATGGCACAAAAAGAGTACTTTCCGAGTATCGGAAAAATTACGTTCGAAGGAACAGGCAGCAAGAATCCGCTGGCATTTCGCTACTACAATGCGGAAAAAGTAGTGTACGGTCGCAAAATGAAGGACTGGTTTAAGTTTTCAATGGCATGGTGGCACACGCTCTGCGCCGAAGGCGGCGACCCGTTTGGGCCGGGAACAAAAACTTTCCCCTGGACGCAGGGCGCAGCGTCGGCGCTGGAGGTCGCAAAACAGCGCCTTGATGCAGGCTTTGAGCTGATGCAAAAAATCGGCATTGAGTACTACTGCTTCCACGACGTGGACCTGATTGACGAGGGCCAATCCATTGAGGAGTACGAAGCCGGGCTGAAGGCCATCGTTGCCTACGCCAAGCAAAGGCAAGCCGAAGCGGGTATCAAGCTGCTGTGGGGCACGGCAAACGTTTTCAGCCACAAGCGCTACATGAACGGCGCTGCCACCAACCCCGACTTTGACGTGGTGGCGCGCGCTGCCGTGCAAATCAAAAATGCAATTGACGCTACCATTGAGCTGGGCGGGCAGTGCTACGTGTTTTGGGGCGGACGCGAGGGCTACTCTACGCTCCTGAACACGCAAATGAAGCGCGAAAAAGAGCACTTGGCAACCCTCCTGACCAAAGCTCGCGACTACGCACGCGCAAAGGGTTTCACGGGGACGTTCCTCATTGAGCCGAAGCCGATGGAGCCCACAAAGCACCAGTACGATGTTGACGCGGAAACGGTGGCTGGCTTTTTGCGTGCGCACGGGCTGGACAAGGATTTCAAGCTGAACATTGAGGTTAACCACGCAACGCTTGCCGGGCACACGTTTGAGCACGAGCTGCAATGCGCCGCCGACGCCGGGCTGCTCGGCTCTATCGACGCTAACCGCGGCGACTACCAGAACGGCTGGGATACCGACCAATTCCCTGTGGACGCGTACGAGCTGACGCAGGCAATGCTGGTGATTTTGCAGAGCGGCGGGCTGGTTGGCGGAACCAACTTTGACGCAAAAACGCGCCGCAACTCTACCGACTTGGAGGATATTTTCATTGCCCACATTGCCGGCATGGACGCATTTGCGCGTGCGCTGGAGAGCGCTGCCGCCATCTTGGAAAAATCGCCCTACAAGAAAATGCTGAGCGACCGCTACGCCTCGTTTGATTCGGGTAAAGGAAAAGAGTTTGAGGCGGGAAAACTCTCGCTGGAGGACATTACGGCTTACGCAAAGACCAAAGGCGAACCCGCGCAAACCAGCGGAAAGCAGGAGCTCTACGAGGCAATTGTGAACATGCACACGTAGAGATTCACAAGTGTATTGTGGGTTTACCACATTCCGCAGGAATGTACAAAAATGTAGGTTTGACAATACGGGAGTAAGGCTGGGTAGGGGTTGTCGCCGCTACGAAGGGGGCATATTTGGGAAAATAAGGGTTTCAACGCTACTAAGGGGGCATCTTTGGGGAAATAAGAGACCTTTGAGGAAATAAGGGTTTAAACGCGCTTCCGCCATGCGGCATCCCCTGCCTGAAAGTTTTGCGATAAGTAGCGCCGCCAAAAAAAATTAGCCGGTGATTTGTCATTCTCAACTTTCAACGACTTTGTTGCAACGAGAGCACATTACTATATAAACCCTACGGGACTTATACGGCGTAAGCCAATTCAGAATTTAAATTTTTTCCTCAAGCTCTCGCTGCAACATAGTCACTCTCCACAGAGTTCTTCCGCCAGCTCCTTAATGCAGACTCCGCCAAAGTTGCCGGAGCTCATAAGGAGAAAAACTGCCTGCTCGGCGTCCAGCGTTTTCAGCGCTGCCACCAGCGCACGGCTGTCTGTAAAAACTTTTACCCCGCCTCCGAAAGCGTCGGCAATGTCTGCCGCCGAGATAGCGCGTAGCTGCTTGTGCCGGACTGTTTCCGGATTAAAGTACACGCAGGCGACGTCGGCGTGGCTCATGGCGCCGCGGTACTGCGCGAGAAACTCTCCGGAGAGGCTGCTGAAGGTGTGGAGCTCCATGCAGGCGTACAGCCTGCGCTGCGGGAATTGCTTTTTCACGGCCTCAGTGGTAGCCCGCAGCTTGGACGGCGAGTGCGCAAAATCGTAGAAAACGCTCGTGCTGCCGGCTGCCGCCATGAGCTGCAACCGCCGCGCCGCGCCCGCAAACTCCCCAATGGCGGCGTAGAAAACGCTACGCGCCACGCCTGCCTGCTCGCAGGCAAGCATGGCCGCGCTCAGGTTGTGCAGGTTGTGCTCCCCAAAAATTTTGAGCGGCACGTCTCCGGTTGGCGTTACAAGCCGGCACACGCCATCTTCGCTCACGCAGGGGTGCGCCGCGTAGCCGATTTTGCGGAGGCTGCTCTTGGCGTTTTCGGCAACCGAAGCGCAGACTTTGTCGCTCTCGCAGAAAATCAGCGTCCCGCTGTCCTCTATCAGGTTGGCAAAAATGGCAAACTGCTCCACGTACACCTCCCACGTTGGAAAAACGTTTATGTGATCCCAGGCAATGCCCGTAATAACGCCTACGTGCGGGCGGTAGAGGTGAAACTTTGGCCGGGGGTCAACGGGCGAGGTGAGGTACTCGTCGCCCTCAAAGACGGCAATTTTGGCAGCTTGGCTAAGGCTCACCATTGTTTCAAAGCCGTTGAGCTGTGCGCCTACCATGTAGTCAAACGGCGCTCCGGCGTAGCGTAGCACGTGCATAATCATGGCGGTGGTGGTGGTTTTGCCGTGACTTCCGCCCACCACAATGCGCATTTTGTTTTTGGTTTGCTCGTACAGGTATTCGGGATATGAATAGACTTTCAGGCCAAGCGCTTTGGCGCGTAGCAGCTCGGGGTTGTCGGCGCGGGCGTGCATGCCGAGAATAACTTCGCCGGTTTCCGTAGTGATTTTTTCCGGAAACCACCCCAATTTTTCCGGCAACAGCCCTTTGGCGGCAAGCCTACTTCGGGCGGGGTCAAAAATTTCATCGTCCGAGCCGCTCACGGCGTACCCCTTTTCGTGCAGCGCCAGCGCAAGGTTGTGCATGGCGCTTCCGCCAATGGCTATAAAGTGAACGCGCATGTTGTTTTAGCTTAAAGTCCTGCCGCAAAGATAAGGTTTTTCGGCTAATGAAGGATGGGTATTTTTAAAAAAAATTACGTGGGTGCGGTTCGCAAACCACACCCACGCAAATCAGGGCGATTCATGAACCGCACCCGCGCAAATCAGGGCGGTTCATGAACCGCACCCGCGCAAGTCAGGGCGGTTCACGAACCGCACCCTACTGCCCCACCGCTATTTTAAGCTGTGCATTTCCCGCCTTGCCTTCAAGGACGAGGTGGTAAATTCCGGGCGTGTCCGGCACGGTGAACTCCTGCTTCAGCTCGGAGACGTTGCCGCTGCGCACCACCGTGCCCTGCACGCTGATTAGGCGGAAGGTCGCGTAGCGCGCCTCCAGCTCGCCCAGCTCGTCGCCGATAAGGAGGTTCTCCTTGAGGTGAACAACGCCGCCAACCGGAACGGGGTTGGGGTAAACCGCCATGTGCGTGGCTTTATTCGGCGCGCCGCTTACGTTAGGAATGTAGGGACAGGTGGAAATCCACGTTCCGCTGGTGTCCTGGAGCTTGGCGAATATTGTATCGGCGGTTGGCCGGTCGGGAAAAGTGTAGTAGAACTTTTTGGAGTTGACCATATACTCTTTTCCGTTTTTTCGCCACCACTGCACATCCTGAATGTGGTGGTTTCCGTTATATACCGGGTTTTTGATTACCATTAGCAGCCTTCCGCCCAGCTGAGCGCGCATAATGTCGTCAAGCTTAAACGGTTTTTCCACCCTTAGCGTGCACTGCCTCACTTGCCCGTCGCCGAAGGAATCGGGGGCTGTGGTGAAGAACGTAATAACAATATCCTTTTGAAATGGCCCGTTGATGTTTACCAGCGTGCTACCGGAGGGGAATTTGTAGTAGGTGCCGGGTGCGGTAACGAACGAAATCCGTAGCGTTTTGGTAGTGTCGTCGCCGCACGGCACGGTGTAGGGGATGATATTGCCTGATACCGCGCGCGCCACTCCGTTAACTATCATGCTATCTACCTGAACGGTCTTAGCTATCCACTTTGCGTAGAGGGTGAGGTTTTTGGTAATCCCGTACTCGCCGCTCCAGCAATACCTGAACGACACGTCTTCGTACCACCCTTCAAAAGAGTAGTTGGCAAAAGTGGGCATGGTGAGAATCACCCGCTCTCCCTTTGCTACCGTTTGGGGGTCGACGTGGCTTCCGCCGTTGCTGTTAAAGGTTACCGTGCAGGTAGCTTTTCGCCCGTCAAACCACTTTGCGTAGAGCGTAGTCCGCCCGGTTACCTTGTTGGTGGGGAAACACCAAAGCTCGGTAAATTCTTTGTCGCTATACCAACCGCCAAAAATGCAGCCTTTTTTCTTGGGGTTGGCGGGGCACACTGCCGTAGCGTCTTTTGCCACCATTTGCGGGTCAACGTTGCTACCGCCGTTGCTTTCAAACGTGACAATATGGGTGGGAACGTTATTGTTTATCCACTTGGCGTATAGCATAACATTGTCGGTTACTATATCGGAGGAGAAATTCCAAATCTTAGTAAAGTTAGCGTTGCTATACCAGCCGGCAAACTTATCGCCTGCTTTTGTTGGGTCTTTGGGGCGCGTTATCGTGGCGCCACCCCTTACTGTTTGCGAACGAATGTTGGCGCCTCCATTGACAACAAAGGTAACATTGTAGGTGATTCCTTCGCCGTTGCCGCCGGGTTGATAGTAGCCCGGATAGTCGGGGCAGCTGATGTTCAGAGTTCCATCTCCGCAGTAGTTCGTATCGTCGCCGCCGCCCGGAGCGGTGTAGTTCGGCGCGTTGGGGTCGTTAATATTTGGCGTGCCGTCGCCGTCATCGTCGTGGCCGCCGCCGCCCGGCTTGTCGTACTCCGGGTAGTTGGGGCAGTTGATGTTCAGAATACCGTCGCCGCAGTAGCTCATATCGCCACCGCCGCCCGGAGTGTTATAGTTCGGCGCGTCGGGGTCGTTGATGTTGGGGATACCGTCGCCATCGCTGTCGTCATTATCACCATCGCCGTCATTGCTTGAGGCATTGCTGATGGTAAACTCACCCAGCTTAAAGTCGTAAGCGTCCTCAAAGTTGCCGCTTCCGGCAACATTCATCGTAACGGCGTACGTGCCCGCGTTGACGGGGGCCGCGATGTTTTTTGCGTAGCTTGTGCCGCTCACACCCGCATAGTGCAGCGTAACGCTACCCATATCCGCGTAGCCGGAGCGTAGCGTTGGGTTAGCCATGCCGTGCGGACTGCCGTCGTAAACCACGTTGGAGGGCAATGTGTAGCTCAGATGCCCCGCCGTGAGCGTGGCCTTGCCGATGCTCTGACCCGTCAGCAAGTAATCCGTACCGTTGGTCAGGCTGTAGGCGCTTGCCTTGCCGGAGTTCGTCAGCGTTACCATCATTTGCACCGTCCTGTCGCCGTTGCCCGCGTTAGCGTCGGTAAAGGCTGCGCTGCTCACAGCGTAGTCGGTACCAAGAACGAGGTTATCGCCGTTTGTGAGCCCGTCAAACGTCAGGCTGGTTACGGTGGCGGCGGTAGTCCCGTCGTAGGCTTTTGCCTCAATCGCGCCGCCGCTGACGGTAATGCTAATTCTCGGCTTATCCTGAATGGCAAACTCACCCAGCTCGAGGTCGGAAACGTCCTCAAAGTTGTCGCTTCCGGTAGCGTCCATCGTAACGGCGTACGTGCCCATGCTGACGGGGGCTACGGTGGTTTTTGCGTAGCTTGTGCCGCTCGCACCCGCATAGTGCAGCGTGACGGCGCCCATACCCGCGTAGCCGGAGTGCAGCGTTGGGTTAGCCATGCCGTGCGGGCTGCCGTCGTAAACCACGTTGGAGGGCAATGCGTAGCTCAGATGCCCCGCCGTGAGCGTGGCCTTGCCGATGCTCTGACCCGTCAGCAAGTAATCCGTACC
>JAITAP010000130.1 GCA_031284065.1 Prevotellaceae bacterium | reverse complement strand
AAAACCCAAAAATCTCCCCCCGCTCCACGCTGAACGTAATGCAGTTCACTGCGGTGAAATTCCCGAAGCGTTTGGTAAGATTCTCGGCGTAAATAACACTCATAATGATTAATGATTAGTGATTAATGATTAATGAATAATGATTAATGAATAATGATTAATGGACGCTGTTGACTGTCTAAAATTCGATAGTGTTTTTTTATTTATCTGATAATCAACACATTATTCCACAAAACGTGGTTTTTCTAACCCTCTACCTCCCGCAGGGACGACACTTCGTTGGCGGCGTTTATGCCATCCCGTTAGGGATGGAACACTTGGTAGAAAATACGTTCCCTACCGAAACCGGCATTCCGTAGGAATGCCACCCGAGCATTTGTGGGCGCATTCCTAACGGAATGCGGTGTATTGGGTGTATTGCCGTTCCTATTCTACCGAGCGATTCATTCCTACGGAATGAAAAAAGTGCGGCAGCAATTCTCTCCTTTTAGACCTCACCCCCGACCCCTCTCCAAAGGAGAGGGGTGGCTGTCGCCGAACATCGTGTCCCTGCTCCCCTCTCCTTTGGAGAGGGGCAGGGGGTGAGGTCTAAAAGCCCTGAAAGGGCGTAATCATTAGCGTAGGGTAACGCCCTACGGATGCCGCCCTCAAGCCCCAACGGTGCGTAATTCGGTTATTCCCGCAAATTGATTTCGCCCCGTTGGGGCTTGAGGGCGAACGTGCCGCATTTTCTTCGTAGGGCGTTGCCCTACGCTAATGATTACGGGCTTTCAGCCCAACCTGCGGCGGCGTAAGCAATAATGACTTTGTTGCAACGAGAGCACATTACTATATAAAACCTACGACAGCAAGTCCCGCAGGGACGACACTTGCCCGCCGCTCCCAAAGTGTCGTCCCTGCGGGACTTTGGGATGGCGCTCATGCCGTACCGTAGGCTAAAGCCTACGGTTAATCAAGTGTCGTCCCTGCGGGACTTACACGGCGTTAGCCAATTCAGAATTTAATTTTTTTCCTCAAGTTCTCGTTGCAACAAAGTCAGCAATAATTCTCAGCAAACGGCGTGCGTCAGCCCATTAATCATTAAACATTAATCATTAATCATTAAAAACATGGTAGTCCGTCAGCCGGTCGATGGGGTAGCGCAGGATTTCGAGCGAGGTAATGCCGTAGCTTTGCGCTATGTCTTTTAGCATATCGGAAAAGAAAAACCCTACAGAGCCTGCCACGCCAAGCCGACGGCTTACGCCGCACAACGGTTTTACGTGGCCGTCAAAAAAGTTGGCGAACGATTGGCGAACCAAGCCGCGAACAAAATCGTTACCCTTATTCTTCACCAAAAAAGCTGCAAATCCGGCGAGGTACTCCGCCGGCGCGTCGCCGCGGTACACGGCTTGCAGCGTCTGCTCGCGCGTCAACCCGCGCAGCTCCGGCTGCTGGGCAAGCTCCGCCGGAAGCTGCCCGTAAAAGAAGGCTCGCAGTAGCTGCTTGCCCATGTCGGCGGCGCTGCCCTCGTCGCCAATGATGTAGCCGAGCGCGTTGGAGTGGCGCACAACGTTGCCGCCATCGTACACCCCGCACGAAGAGCCGGTGCCGAGCACCGCCACCAAGCCGCTTTCGCTCCCAAACAGCGCCCGCGCCGCGCCCAGAAAGTCGGGCAGCGCCGCAATCTTTGCCCGCGTGAACAGGTGCGCGAACGCCTCCGACAACGCGCACGTAGAAGACGCCTGCGTGCAGCCTGCGCCGTAAAAAAACAGCCGCTCCGGCTGCACCGCTTGCAGCTCGCGCGGCACACGCTCCCGAACCATCGCCAACAGGTCGCCCCGCGCCGCGTGCAGCGGGTTAATGCCCCTGCCCGCGTAGCTTTGACGCGTACCGTCGGGAAGCACAAGTCGCCAATCGGATTTGGTAGAGCCGCTATCAACAATGAGAAGCATGGTGTTGGAAATATTTAGAAGTTTGGAATTAAGCGGTTGATTTGTCAAGCAGTTGAGAATTAGGGATTAAGATTTGAATACTCTAAACTTCTCCTAACTCTTTGTCCGGTAATCGGTCGAGACTTCGCCCTTGCTTACCTTTATCAGCTTTGATTTTAGGAGCTGCTTGCGTATGGGGGGGAGCTTGTCCACGAACAGCTGCCCCTCGAGGTGGTCGTGTTCGTGCTGAATGACGCGGGCGCGGATACCGTCGAACCACTCGTCGTGCTCTACAAAATTTTCGTCGCAGTAGCGCAGGTGCACGCGCGACAACCGCTTCACGTTCTCGTGGATTTTGGGAATACTCAGGCAGCCCTCCTCATACGTCCACTCTTCGCCCTCCTCCTCCACAATGTGGGCATTGATAAACGCTTTTTTAAACTCTTTTCCGTCGGGGTATTTCTCCGAGAGGCAGTCGGTATCAACCACAAAGAGGCGGATATTCAACCCCACCTGCGGGGCAGCCAGCCCCACGCCGTCCGCGTGGTAGAGGGTTTCCCAGAAGTCGGACAACAGCGGCGCGAGGCGTGGGTAATTCGGGGTAATATCCTCCGCCTGCCTGCGCAAAGCAGAGGAGCCGTACAGGTAAATCGGTAGTAGCATTTTTTACTTACTGTTTCAAAATAACGGTGTGCATATTCTTAGCAATGGCGCGCGTATTCTCAATTCTTAGCTCAAAAACAGCTTGTGCCCCATTTTTTGCTCTTTGGTTTGCAGGTAGCGCCGGTTGTACTCGTTGGGCTTTATCACAACCGGGACAGCCTCTACCACCTGAATATCGTATCCTTCCAGCCCTTTTCGCTTGAGGGGGTTGTTGGACATCAGCCTCATTTTTCGCACGCCCAGCGCGTGGAGCATGCTTGCCCCCACGCCGTAGTCGCGCTCGTCGGCGCCGAAGCCCATGGCGAGGTTCGCCTCCACCGTATCCAGCCCCTGCTCCTGAAGCTTGTAGGCGTGAATTTTGTTGAACAGCCCAATGCCGCGCCCCTCTTGGTTGAGGTAGATAATCACGCCGCGCCCCTCCTGCTCCACCATGCGCATAGCCTCGTGCAGCTGCGCCCCGCAGTCGCAGCGGCACGAGCCGAGGATATCGCCGGTGGCGCACGAAGAATGAACGCGCACGAGTACCGGCTCGTCGGGCGCCCACTCGCCCTTTACCAGCGCCATGTGCTCCATTCCGTTTGACTTTTGTCGAAATACCACGAGGTCAAAGCTGCCCCACGCTGTGGGGAGGCAAACGCGGTCGCCGCGCTCCACAATGCTGTCGGTTTTGAGGCGGTAGGCTATCAGGTCGCCGATGGAGATTATTTTCAGGTCAAATTTTCGGGCAATTTTTTCCAGCTGTGGCAGCCGTGCCATAGTTCCGTCGGGGTTCATCACCTCAATGAGCACGCCCGCCGGCGGCAACCCCGCCATGCGCGCAAGGTCAATAGCGGCTTCGGTGTGCCCGGCCCGCCGCAGCACGCCTCTGTCCCGCGCCCGCAGGGGGTTAATGTGCCCCGGACGGCCAAAGTTTTCCGGCTTCATGGCGGGGTCGGCCAGGGCGCGAATGGTAGCGGCGCGGTCGTGCGTCGATACGCCGGTGGTGCAGCCGTGCCCAAGCAAATCGACCGTTACCGTGAACGGCGTTTCGTGCGTCGAGGTGTTGCGCGCCACCTGCAGGTCGAGCTCCAGCTCGCGGCAGCGCGCCTCCGTGATGGGAACGCATATCACCCCGCGACCCTCGTTGAGCATAAAGTTCACCTTGTCGGGCGTAATAAATTCTGCGGCGGCAATAAGGTCGCCCTCGTTTTCGCGGTCTTCGTCATCCACCACAATCACAAATTTTCCATTGCGGACGTCTTCTACGGCTTCTTCTACGGTGTTCAACATTGCTGCAACCTTCGGTTTACGTGGCTAAAAAAATTCTTTTTTACAAAAAAATGCGCAAATGCGCGTCAAGCGCACAAAGATAGAAAAATTAATGGAAAGTTGAAAGTAGGGGCGGTTCACGAACCGCCCTGAGCACAGGTTCACGAACCGCCCTGAGCACAGGTTCACGAACCGCCCTGAGCACAGGTTCGCGAACCGCCCTGAGCACAGGTTCGCGAACCCATCCTCAAAACGCCTTCCTATTATGCAAATTATATCCAAAAGCCACCAGAAAGTAATATTTTTGGTTAGGCTTATCGTAGTACATGCTCGCCACAGAGAGCATTCCCAGGGGGG
Source organism: Prevotellaceae bacterium (assembly GCA_031284065.1). Lineage (GTDB taxonomy): Bacteria > Bacteroidota > Bacteroidia > Bacteroidales > UBA932 > JAITMY01. The sequence goes on along the minus strand of JAITAP010000130.1, from coordinate 4,816 downwards.
TATTGAAAACCAGCGACACAGCCCCCATGAGGCTAACGTTTGTTCTGTCTTGCCTGTACTTCACATTTTCGTGAATATTTTCCTTGCTCAACCTTGTCAGAGGCTGAAAAATGTACCCTTCAACCCGCAGCCCAACCCTGTCGGAAATTGTAAAAGAGGGGACAAGCCCGGCGGCGAGGTAGCTTGCCGCCCTGAAATTTTCGAGAAAGAATCCCGGCATGTTGTACGTAGGGTTAAAGTCGGGCAGCAAAAACAGCGTGGAGTAGTAGTCGCTAAACAGCACCGGTTTCGACAGCGCCCCCTCTATGTGGTAGCCCAGCGACAGGTATTTTATCGGCTTAAAAAATGCCTTGTGCGTGTACTTTATCGACCAAAAGCTGCGGTTGCCCATGCGCTGCCGCGTTTCCAGCATGGCGGAGTCTTTCTCCACCTCCACGGCGGTGGTGCCAAAGGTGTGGTGCTCGCTGCCGCTTACGTAGCTGAACTTGAACCTTGCCAGCACGCCGGAAGTCTCAAAAATTTTCCGGTCGAGGGAGTTGTGCTCTACGGCGAGATGCCCCTCCGTGAAGCGAAACGTCAGGTTTTCGGGTATGTCTTTCGACTCAAAGTCCTGCCGCACGTAGTAGTTGGCGTTGTACTCGCCGTAAGCGCCTCCCACCTTAAGGCTGGTGTTGAGCAAAAAGGGAACGCCAAAGTTGAGCTGGCCGAAAGACTCCGCATCCTGTATGAAATCCGGCTTTGTATCGCTAAACATGTTATCGGGGTTATTGGTATAGTAATCGTTTTGGTTGTGGGTGTACATCACCTCGCCAAAGAGCGGCAGCCCGACAGACCTGATGGTGTAGTCAAAACGCCCCAAAATCTTCTGCGAGTTGTACACGTTCCCAAAGTAGAGGTTGAACATTGTGCGCAGCGAAAACAGGGAGGAGTAGTAGCTGTACACTCCGCCGACAAACCCGAGGTTTGAAAAGTTTGAAAAGCATCCCCCTATGCCGACCCTAATGTTGGGGGCAGCGGAAATGCGCAGGCGGAGGTTGTAGGCGCTATCGTCGGGAATGTACGTTGCCGTGGGGAATAGCGTTGATACGCCGCCGTCGGAAGCAACCCCAAAGTAGCGCCGCTTTGCGTCCTGTAGCGAAAATTCGCTGCGCTGGCGTCCCTTCATGGCGTCGCCAATGTAGGCCCTCAGCTTTGCGCTGCCGCCCTGCACCGTAACGCTTGTGAACCGGCATTCCGGTATTTTTTCCCGAAACGCTTCGCGCTTCAGCCGGACTTCGTCCGCCGAAGCTTGCCGCTGCACGCGCGCTTTGATGCGGGGCATTTGCTTCATGGCGGCGGCGTAGCCGATTTTTACCAGCTCGTTGACGCGGCTAAAGTCCAAAAGCGCAACGTTGAGCGAATCAATGTCTATGAGCACGCCCTCGTCCTCCGGCACGTCGTAGTTGGTAGGGCGCGCGGTGAGGCTCGTAATGAGCGAAAAAACGTTGTCTTCGGAGGGACGCTCGTAGTTGTTGGCGCACTTTACCCCGATGATAAAATCGGGCGAAAATTTTTGCATTGCCACATCCACCGGAAAGTTGTTGACAATACCGCCGTCAAAGAGCATGAAGCTGTCAACCATCACCGGCTTGAAAAAACCCGGAAAGCTCATGGAGGCGCGGATTACCGCCCCCAAATCGCCGCTGTCGGGCACGTAGGCGCGCTTGTCGTAGGCGTTGTAGGAGAGGGCGCGAAAGGGAATCATCAGGCGGTCAAAGTTGCTGCCCGCCACAGCATTAGCCCCAGAAAAAAGCTGCATGAACGCAAAATCCATCTGGTACGGCAAAATGTAGTTGGTAGGGAAAATAAATTTACCGCGAAAATGCCTGTCAATGTTGATGTTCAACCCGAAGAACTCCGCGTCTTGGTCTAACTTTTTGAAAAAATAATTTCCCTCCGATTCGTATTGTCCGCTCGACCACTTTTTAAAGTTGTCGGAAAGAAAGTAGCGCGTTACTTCGTCGGGCGTATAGCCTGCGGCGTACATTCCGCCAACAATTGCGCCAATGGAAGTCCCGGCAATGGCGTCGATCGGGATTTTGTTTTCTTCCAGCGCCTTAATAACGCCGAGGTGCACCAGCCCTCGCGCTCCGCCGCCGCTGAGCACAAGCGCCACCCGCTGCGCCGGCGTGGCGACAGCAATAAAAAGCCCCCAAAAAAGCAGTATGTAAAACTTGGCAGTGGTCAACTTCTAATAAATTTTGTATCTTTGCGTCCCGAAAGGTTGCCTGCATGCAAATCTGCCCAACCTGAAGAACAACAAAATTACCACTAAATACGCTACGTATGAAAACAAAAAATGTTGCTTTAGCTGTTTTTCTGATAACAGCCGTCAGCTTTATCACATTTTGTCAAACTAAAAATGTTAAACCTGTGGAAAAAATCGTCCTCATTGAAACCTCCCTCGGCAGCATCAAGGTCAAGCTGTACAACGAAACGCCGCAGCACCGCGACAACTTTCTCAAGCTGGCGAGCGAAGGCTTTTACGACAGCCTGATCTTTCACCGCGTTATCAAAGACTTTATGGTGCAGGCGGGCGACCCCAACTCGCGCAACCCGCAGCCCAACCAGCGGTACGGCGCAGGCGAGCCCGGGTACACTGTTCCGGCAGAAATTAGCCCCGCGCAGCTGTTCCATAAGAAAGGGGCGCTGGCGGCAGCCCGCACAGGCGATCAGGTAAACCCCGAAAGGCGCTCCTCCGGCTCGCAGTTCTACATTGTGCAGGGAAAAGTTGCCAACGACCAAGAGCTTGCGCAAATAGAAGCGGGCATTAGCCAGCAGCCGCTGCAAGGCATGTTTAATCGAATGTTTGCCGAAAAGCTGCAAGCGCTGCAAGCGCAAGGCTTGCCAATAAACCAAGACTCGCTGGCGAACGACGTGCGCCAAAAAGTAATGGCGCAGTGGGAGAGCATGGAAAAGTTCAAGTACACGCCGGAGCAGCGCGAAGCGTACAAAACCGGCGGCGGAACGCCATTTCTGGACGGCGCGTACACCGTCTTTGGCGAAGTGCTGGAAGGCTTGGACGTGGTGGACAAAATTGCCGCCGTAGAAACTCAACCCGGCGACCGCCCAACGCAAAACGTGTTTATTGTGAAAATGACGGTGCAAAATTGAGCGTAGCCGCCTAAACGGTAAATTTATCTTGGTATGCAAACAAAAATATCCTCCCTGCTATCGGTCGTCGAATCCTTTACGGCCAATAGCGTACACGAGGTGGAAGAGTTTAGGGTAAAAATGTTCGGGAAAAAGGGCGACTTAACGCTACTTTTCGACGAATTTAAGCAAGTTCCGGGCGAGGTAAAGCGCGAGCTGGGGCAAAAAATAAACGAGCTGAAAAGCAAGGCGCAGTCCCGCATCAGCGAGCTGAAGCAGGCGTTCGATATTGCCGACGCTCCAACCTTTGCGCTCGACGCCTCGCGCCCGGGCTCTGCCGACAAACTCGGCACGCGCCACCCGATAGCGAGCGTGCGCAGCGAAATCCTTGCCATATTCCGGCAGCTTGGCTTCGCGGTTGCCGAAGGCCCCGAAATTGAGGACGACCGGCACGTGTTCGGCGCGCTAAACTTCCCGCCCGAGCACCCCGCCCGCGACATGCAGGACACGTTTTTCATAGAAAAATCGGCAAACGGCGAAAACCCCATCCTGCTGCGCACGCACACAAGTAGCATACAAGTCCGCGTGATGGAAAAACAGCAGCCGCCCATCCGCATTGTGTGCCCGGGGCGCGTGTTCCGCAACGAAGCTATTTCGGCGCGCGCGCACTGCATGTTTCATCAGGTGGAGGGGCTGTACGTTGACCAAAACGTATCCTTTGCCGACCTCAAGCAAACGCTACTCTACTTTGCCAAAGAGCTGTTCGGCGCTAACGTCGAAATCAGGCTTCGCCCCTCGTTTTTTCCCTTCACCGAGCCGTCGGCGGAAATGGACGTGTCGTGCAGCATTTGCGGCGGAAAGGGCTGCAACATTTGCAAGGGAACGGGGTGGCTCGAGGTGGGCGGCTGCGGAATGGTTGACCCAAACGTGCTGGACTCATGCAAAATCGACAGCAAGACGTACGGCGGATTTGCCTTTGGAATGGGCGTTGAGCGAATTGCCATGCTCAAGTATCAGGCGCGTGACCTGCGGCTATACTTTGAAAACGACGTGCGATTTTTGAGGCAGTTTACGGCGGCAATGTAGCGTACTCTCCGCAGGTCAACGCCCTGCGGTTATGAAAGCGATGCTTTTCAGGCGATGCCGTAGCGGTAGAATTGCGCCAAATCCCGCAATGCAGCTAAAATAAATTAACCGAAAGCTATTGGTATCGAATTTTTTCTACCTTTGTGGCTCAAAAACATGCTGCGGGAATAGCTCAGTTGGTAGAGCATCAGCTTCCCAAGCTGAGGGTCGCGAGTTCGAGCCTCGTTTCCCGCTCATACGCATAAATCATGCTACGCCGCATGTTATAAGCATTCCAGAAGCTGGGATGCTTTTTTTTGTGCGCAGAGCATAGCTGCATATTTTGCTACTTTTGCAACCAAATGTTGCATAAATGTTGCATATATATTGTATGAAATGGCAAGTCACAAGGTAATAGTTTTACAGCAAAACAAGCGGCGCGATGGCTCAATGATAAGAACGGAAATATCAAAGATACTACTCAAAACTCCGCCGGCAGTGTTTCCAGCTGCACTCTCGAAAATACAGGCCCGTCTTTGCAGACGTACTTTTCGCCTACGTTGCACCGGCCGCACTTGCCAACGCCGCACTTCATGCGGTTTTCGAGCGTGGTGTAAAT
>JAITAP010000223.1 GCA_031284065.1 Prevotellaceae bacterium | reverse complement strand
AACCCCACATTTTCACCTTTCAAAAAATGCCGCATGATGCTGCCGCGAGCGCGTTCAATCTTCTTTACATCGTAATAAATGTACTGATTATCAAAGGGGCGATAGCTTATTTTGTGTATCAAAGTTTCATCAGGGGTTATGTTAAAATGTTCCCTTATATTTGCTACTATATTTTTCTTGTTGTCATTCACAAAGATAGCATCTCTTGCCGTTACAATCCCTACCGAATTTACCGGAAATAGCTCCTGCACGCTAAACCCTTTTTCATATTTCTCTTGCAGCGAAAAATCCTTTGGAACAAAGAAATATTGTGGCGCTGTCGGATTCAATTTGTTCCGTTTTATGATTTGCAAATTGTTGTTCAGCAGAAAATTGTATTTTTCGGCACGCTTACCATACAAGTCATAATGAAAAATTTTTGCCGGTTTATCCTCTTTTTTGCGTCCTGTTTTTACAAAAATGTTAATGGAAACACCCTGCTGTATGTCAAATACATTTTCGTCTTTGCCGCCGTCGGGCGCAGCTTCCCTCTTTTTGGTATTGCCATGCAGGTCAAGGATATAAATCGTATCGAATGTTTGCAGCAAATTCCAGCGCATTCCGCGAAAGGTTGGATTGTCAAGAAAGCTGTGATTGTTGATATACGCCAAAATTCCCCCGCCGTTTTTCTTTACGAAGTATTGCCCGTAGCGGATAAATTTTACGTAATCGTCGTTAATCCATTTCGAGTTTTTTTCCTGTAGCTTTACTCCCGACGGCTCCTTTTTGTAATCCGCCATCAGTTCTTCCATCCATTTGCCGGAGTTCTGGCTTTCACCGCTATACGGAGGATTACCCAGCACCACCATCACCGGAGCATCCTGCTTGATATGGCTTGCTTCGTTTGCTTCGTCGCTTAGCCACTGGGCAAAGGGTATCTTGGTTTTGGCGTGTGCTTCCTCCAGACTGTTAGTGAGGTATATACGTAAACGCTTATTGTCGGATGGCTTATATCCTGTTTTTTGCAGCTGCATGTCCAGCTTCAGGTGCGCCATTACGTACGAGGCCATCAGGATTTCAAAACCGCTGATGCGCGGTATCAGGTGTTCGCCGATATAGTTTTGCCACAGCCCCTGTTGGTTCTTGAAATGCTTGTGAATAACTCGCACCACCTCCGACAAGAATGTTCCTGTGCCTGCCGCAGGGTCAAGTATTTGCACTTTGTGGTATTCTCGCTTTTCCTGCTTTAAGCCGCCGTCTTCTTGCTTAACTAAATGAGTTCGATTTACTTTGGCGGTATCAGCTAAACCTTGCGGAAGGTCAAACTCTTGCTTAAGAATATCATCCACCGCCTGAACAATGAACTGTACCACAGGCTGCGGCGTGTACCAAACCCCGCGACTTTTACGCAAAGACGAATCGTATTCGGCAAGGAAAGTTTCGTAGAAGTGAACAATTGGGTCATGGTCGGATTTTCCAAACTCTTTGTAGATTGCATTAATATCCACATAGTTGAATAAGTCTGCCAAATCGTCCACTACCCAGCGAATACGCTCGTCGAGGTCGTAGCCGGCAATGTAATGAAACAGCTTTCGCAGGAAAGGATTGGATTGGGGAATAAGCTGCGCGGCTTTTGCGCGGGTAAATGTGCTGGTGGTTTCGTCGTTAAGGCGGGCGGCAAACATCCCGTAGGCAATGGTTTGGGCATAAACGTCGGCAAATTCCTTGTGGGTAATATTGTGTATCAGCACCTCGCGGAATCCTTTCAGCTGCTCGTCAAGAGAATTGCTGCTGCCTTCCTCGCTGCCGTTCAGCGCATTCTCAATAGTAGCCGCCATCAAGCGCGCTTTGGCGGCCATCACTTTTGACAGGTGCAGAGATGTTTGTATTCCCCGCCCTTCGTAGCCGACAAAGTGGTTAATCAGCTCCGCAAACACCTCAAATTGTGCCACATCCGCTTCAATGCCGTTTTTGGTTACGTTCGCTATCGTAACGGACGTTGCTAATTCGCCGTCTTCAAAAAGCTGAAATGTAATGTAATCGGTGATTATCAGGTTGTTGAGCGATTGCCGGTAGCGGTCAAATTGTTCTTTGCTTGCCCTGCTGCCCAAATCTACGCCAATATCCTTTGCCTCAATGTACCCCACGGGAATTTCGTCACGGGACGCAATGTAGTCGGGAGCGCCGCACGCAATGCGCTTAGGCTCGTTGGTAACGGTCAAGCTTGTAGCCATGCTTTCCAGCAGCTGCTTCAAAGCGGGGCGATAGGTATGCTCGGTGGCATTGCCCGCGTTGTACATCTTGCTAAGATTAGCGATATATTGGGCTATTTTGTTTTGCATGATTATTCAGTTGGAAAATTCCACTATTTTCACTACTTTTGTTCTGCTGTGTATCACCATGTTTCAACTCTGTAAGTCAACCTATGGATTAAAAAACATGCAAATATACGAATTTTTCTTTATGCGCTACCAAAACGTTACAAAAATCACTGCAATATACCTGTAAAATGAATATGCTAAGCATAGTTGTTACTTCTGATGGTTCTCACACCATTAGGAGTGGTCAGCTCAACGAATGTTACCACTCGGAGCGCGGCGCTGTCATGGAGTCGCGGCACGTGTTTATTGACGCTGGCTTTAAAGAGGTAAAGCGCGACCAACTTGCTGTGTTTGAAGTGGGTTTTGGCACAGGCCTAAACGCCTTGCTCACCATGCTCGAGGCCGAAAAAACCGGCCGGCACGTTTACTACGAAAGCATTGACCCCTACCCTATTGACTTCCTAACCGTTGACGCGCTTAACTTTCCGGATGTGTTAGGCGTCAACAGGCAGCTGTTTATGGCGCTTCACCGGCAGGAATGGAATACGCCCGTTGCCGTTACTCCCCGCTTTACGCTGCATAAAATTAAGGCAGCGCTGACGGGCTACAGCCTGCAAAGGAAATTTGACGCAGTCTATTTTGATGCATTTTCGCCCGAAAAGCAACCGGAGCTGTGGACGGTGGAAGTTTTTAGGAGTATCTATAGCTCGCTTAATAGCAATTCGTTGCTTACAACCTACTCAAGTAAAGGTTTGGTTAAGCAAAACCTCCGGGCGGCAGGGTTTACGGTGCAGCGGCTTCCGGGCGCCGGAGGTAAGCGACACATGCTAAGGGCTGTTAAGCTTTGAGCTGAAGGTTAAGAATTGAGGGATACGCCTCCAAAGCTAATTGATGCTTGCTTTTCCGCTTTGCGCTGATTTTTTGGCTATATTTGCCTTGTGTTTCATTATACCCATCAATTATAGAGGCTTGAATGTATAAGTGGAGAGAATTAATACCCAATAATTTAGGCGTTCTCAGGCAGATTTTTTCCTCGCTTCGCTCGCGGAACTATCGCTTGTACTTTGCAGGACAATGTATTTCGATAACGGGTGCCTGGATGCAGCAAATTGCCATGAGCTGGCTCGTTTACCGGCTCACGGGGTCGCTGGTGCTGCTGGCAGCAATCAACCTGCTGGTGCAGCTGCCGAGCTTCATTATCTCACCTTTCTCCGGCGTAATTACCGATCGCTTTGACAGGCATAAAATCATCATTATCACGCAATTTTGTATGATGGTAGAAGCTCTTGCTTTAGCAGCTCTCATGTTTACCGACTCCATCGCCGTTTGGCAGATTATGTCGCTGGGGCTGTACGTGGGCATTGTTTCGGCAGTGGACGCGCCGGCGCGCCAGTCGTTGACGGTGGAGCTGGTTGACAAAAAGGATATTAGCAACGCAGTGGCGCTCAACTCGGCGGTGTTCAACGGCGCACGGCTTGTGGGGCCGTCTATTGGCGGGCTCATTGTCGGTTGGCTTGGCGAAGGATTTTGCTTTTTGATTAACGGCTTGAGCTACATTGCTGTTATCGGGGCTATGTTCAAGATGCGGATTACCCCAAAAATCTACCATAAGCGCGACGCCCGTATGCTGGAGGAGCTGGGCGAAGGCGTTCGCTACATCAACAACTTTCTGCCCATCAAGGTGTTGCTCGTCATGGCGGCGATTATCAGCTTTTTTGGGTTGCCGCTCACGGTGCTCATTCCGGCTTACGTGGGTGAAAATCTTGGCAGCGACGGCCAAATGCTTGGCTTCCTGATGTCGGCATTTGGCGCGGGCGCGCTGACCGCCGCCATATACCTTGCCGCCCGCAAGAGCGTGCTGGGCTTGGCAAAGGTTGTGATGCTGTGCACGCTGCTGTTTGGGCTGGGGCTAATGCTGCTTGCCTACGTGCATACGCCCGGTTTGGCGCTCCTGCTGGCCTTTCCCATAGGCTTTGGGCTAATAGCCTCCATATCGTCCATCAATACGCTGCTGCAAACCCTTGCCGACGACGACAAGCGCGGCCGGGTGATGAGCATCTACGTGATGGCAATGGTGGGCATGACGCCGCTGGGTAGCCTGCTGCAAAGCTGGCTGGAGAAGTTCCTCAGCTTTTCGCTCTGTATTTTGCTGTACGGCGCGGTATGCGTGCTTGCCGCGCTGGTGTTTGAGCGCTACCGCCCTACCGTGCGCCGACTGTCCCGCCCTACATTTGTAAAGAAAGGCATTGTTCCCGAAATTGCGCATGGGCTTGGCGAGGCGGCGAAGGTAACACGGTAAAAAGGGACGTGAATACTGATGAGAATGTAAATGAGAATGAGAATGTATCCGCAGGGCGTTGCCCTGCGCTAATGATTACGCCCTTTCAGGGCGGTTCGTGAACCGCCCCTACCCGCCCCGCCCCCCCCCTCATTCGCCCCTACGTACCCCCCATTCACGCCACCCCGTCATTTCGAGCGAAGCGAGAAATCTCCCGCCATTTCTACCCAAGCCCTGAAAGGGCGAAGTCATTAGCGTAGGGCAACGCCCTACGACGGAGTGGGCAGACGCAAGCCCCCAAGCCCTGAAAGGGCGAAATCAATTTGTGGAATAATACGGATTACGCCCTTTCAGGGCTTTGAGAGGAGACGGGGCGCGGTATCCACAGGGCGTTGCCCTGCGCTAATGATTTCGCCCTTTCAGGGCTTGGGGAGGCGACGGGGCGCGGCAAGGGCGGTTCGTGAACC
>JAITAP010000221.1 GCA_031284065.1 Prevotellaceae bacterium | reverse complement strand
TTATACTTTGCCACTTTGATTTTGGTAGCGCCGTCGGCAAGGGTAAATTCCACGTAGTCCGGGTTGCTGTTATCCACGCCGTTTTCGGCAAAGATGGCGTCGCCTTGCGGGCCGGTGGCGGCGACCGGCTTTCCGTCGCTGTCCAGTACCTCGCTCCACTCGCTCTCGTCGGTGCACGTGCCGGTGAGGCATACCTCCCAATGGTTGGTGGTGGCGTTGATGCGCAGCTGCGGAGTGACGCCCTCGTCGCCTTTTTCTCCTTTGCTGCCGGTTGTTGGTATTTTCTGGCCGCTGCCGTCCGTCAGCCACTCGCTGTTGAGAGTCCAGTAGTAGACGTCCGCCTCCTGCTTCACGCCAATTTGCGGAACATCGCCCTTGTCGCCTTTCACGCCGTTCCAGACAGTAGCTTTGGGACTTTTGGTGAAGTGAATGTAGTAGCCACCCGGAGAAGGCGTCGAAAATGAATCTACGCTTGTCACGTAATCGTTGGCCTGCAATGCCGTCACAATGCCTTGCAGTGCGCCAATGTTGTTGTTGACTGTTGCCTGCCATGCCTCAATGGTAGCAATCCGTTTGGCTTGATTTTCCAGCTCTGTCCACAAGGCGCTGTCGTTGTATTCCTGGCAACCGCTAATAGCGAGCATGATTGCCGTAAAAATAATCGTTGTAATTTTTTTCATGATTGTTGATTTTCTTAGTAAATTATTGGCTGTAATTGTTTGTTCTGTTTGTTTTGCGGGAATGTTATGCGGTTTACGGCGGAAGCGGAAGGAAAGCAGCGCAGGCTATAGCGATACATTTTAGGGTAAGTAAATGTTGCCGGATGTGTATGCTTTGGATATGTTTTGTGGAGTAAGATACAAAGCGCGTGCAGCCAAGCGCAAAGTTTGCAGAGCCAAGCGCAGAGTATTTGGAAGCAAGCCCGTGATATATGCAGGCGCGCAAGAACAGCAACGGGGCGATAGCGTTGTTCGGGCGGGTAAAGCGACGGCACAAAGCGCAAACGGTACGCTGTATCCCCTGCAACGCAAGAGATACGGCACGCAGTGCAATGTAACCAATTGATTTTGAGCTGTTTAAATGGGGGGGGTACGGTATTTCATGAGGCTGCAAATTATGCACGCCACCGGAAGCTGAAAGCGCAGCGCAACGCTAAAGCAATCGTTGCGCTTGCCCGCCGCCGGCGAGGTGGCGGGGTAGGTGCCGTAAGCGCCCGTCGTGACGGCAACCGGCTTCCAAAAGCGCCGAAGAAACGCATGGGCTGTCAGCCTGCGAACGTTTACGGTGAGCAGCAGCCACAGGGGGATAAAAAAGATGGCGTAGCAAAACATAAAAAAGCCGACGTACTCCGCGCTCTCCACCCGCAAGGTATGGCGAGAGAAACCCCACGACAGGTTGATAATGCTGGGGTAGATGGTAAATGCGCTCAGCGCAAGGCTTGCGATTACCATAGCTTTGTTGGGTACTATCTTGCTAAACATGTAGCTTGTGCGGCTGTAAAAAAATTGCGCTTACCGATAATAACGTTGTGAGCCGCAAAATTACGTAAAATTACGTAAACCGTATAGCGGTCAGGGGAAAAATTGCCAACTTTTTTTCGCCATCAGCGCGGCTTTTTCGCTTGCGCAGAAAATTGGGGTAAATCTTTGAAGCTTCTTTGCCCTCGAATTACGCTAATTCTATACTATTTCCCGATTTTGTTGCGACGAGAGCACACTACTACATAAACCCTACGACAGCAAGTCCCTGCGGGACTTGCACGGCGTCAGCCAATTCGGAATTTAAATTTTTCCCTCAAGTTCTCGTTGCAACAAAGTCTTTTGCAGCGCTAAAACCGGTAAAATCTGCGGCGCGGCGGTGAGCGCCCGCGCTGCTTTCAAAAAATTCATGTATATTTGCAGCGCAAATCACACAAAAAATCTATGTGCCAACCACGCAACGTAAAGAAAGTTGTCCTCTTGGGCTCCGGGGCGCTCAAGATAGGCGAAGCGGGCGAGTTTGACTACTCCGGCTCGCAGGCGCTCAAAGCCTTTAAGGAGGAGGGTATCGAAACTATCCTGATTAACCCCAACATTGCCACCATCCAAACTTCGGAAAACATTGCCGATAAGGTTTACTTTTTGCCGGTAACGCCCGAGTACGTTGAGGAGGTTATCGCCAAGGAGCGTCCTCAAGGTATTTTGCTTGCCTTTGGCGGCCAAACGGCGCTCAACTGCGGCGTGAAGCTCTTCCAAAGCGGCGCGCTGGAAAAGTACGGCGTGGCGGTGCTCGGAACGCCCGTGCAGGCTATCATCGACACCGAAGACCGCGAAAAATTTGTGAGGAAGCTGGACGAAATTGACGTTAAAACCATCAAGAGCGAGGCGGTAACCACCGTGAAGGAGGCGAAGCGGGTTGCCGGCGAGCTGGGATACCCCGTCATCATCCGCGCCGCGTACACGCTGGGGGGGCTGGGGTCGGGCTTCTGCGACAACGAGGAGGAGATGGACGCGCTGGCGCAAAAAGCGTTTACCTACTCGCCGCAAATCCTCGTGGAAAAGTCGCTCAAGGGCTGGAAAGAGGTGGAGTACGAGGTGGTGCGCGACCGCTACGACAACTGTATCACCGTGTGCAACATGGAAAACTTTGACCCGCTGGGCATCCACACCGGCGAAAGTATCGTGGTGGCGCCCTCGCAAACGCTCACCAACTCCGAGTACCACAAGCTGCGCCAGCTCGCCATCAAGATTATCCGGCACATTGGCATTGTGGGCGAGTGCAACGTGCAGTACGCCCTCGACCCCAGCTCGGAAGATTACCGCGTGATTGAGGTCAACGCCCGCCTGTCGCGCTCGTCGGCGCTGGCGTCAAAGGCGACGGGGTACCCGCTCGCATTTGTGGCGGCAAAGCTGGGGCTGGGCTACGGGCTGCACGAGCTGAAAAATTCCGTTACCAAAACTACCACCGCCTGCTTTGAGCCTGCGCTGGACTACATTGTCTGCAAAATTCCCCGCTGGGATTTGGGGAAGTTCAAGGGCGTGTCGCGCGAGCTGGGGTCGAGCATGAAGTCGGTGGGCGAGGTGATGGCCATAGGGCGCAGCTTTGAGGAGGCGGTGCAGAAGGGGCTGCGAATGATTGGGCAGGGCATGCACGGGTTTGTTGCCAACAAGGAGTTTGCGGTGGACAACATCGACGAAGCGTTGAGCCACCCCACCGACAAGCGTATTTTTGTGATTGCCCACGCGCTCTACAAGGGCTACAGCGTGGAGCAAATCCACGCGCTGACAAAAATTGACCGGTGGTTTCTCGAAAAGCTGCGCAGCATTGTTACCCTCGAGAAGAAGCTGGAGTCGTACACCGGCATGGAAAGCCTCCCCGACGAGCTGCTGCGGGAGGCAAAGCAAAAGGGATTTTCGGACTTTCAGCTGGCGCGAACGGTGCTCAAAGCCGACAGCGACGGCATGGAGAGCAAGCTCATGGAGGTGCGGGAGCAGCGCAAGGCGCGCGGCATTACGCCGGTGGTGAAGCAAATAGATACGCTGGCGGCGGAGTACCCCGCCAAAACAAACTACCTCTACGTAACCTACAACGGCTCGGCGCACGACGTGTCGTTCCCCAAAGACGGGCGCGACGTGGTGGTGCTCGGCTCGGGCGCGTACCGCATCGGCAGCTCCGTAGAGTTTGACTGGTGCAGCGTGAACGCAAGCCACACCATCCGCAGGCAGGGATACCGCTCCATCATGATAAACTTTAACCCCGAAACGGTCTCAACCGACTACGACGAGTGCGACCGCCTCTACTTTGACGAGCTGACCCTTGAGCGGGCGCTCGACATTACCGACCTCGAGCAGCCTGCGGGCGTGGTGGTGTCCGTAGGCGGGCAAATCCCCAACAACCTCGCCATGCGCCTGCACAGCTGCCGCGTGCCGATTCTGGGAACGTCTGCCGAAAACATTGACCGCGCGGAAGACCGGCACAAATTCTCCTCCATGCTCGACGAGCTCGGCGTTGACCAGCCCCGCTGGAAGGAGCTCAGCTCCGTGAGCGCCATCTACAAGTTTGTGGAAGAGGTGGGTTTTCCGGTGCTCATCCGCCCCTCTTACGTGCTCTCGGGCGCAGCCATGAATGTGGTTTCAAACAAAGACGAGCTGGAGTACTTCCTGACGCTCGCCACCAGCGTCTCCAAGCAGCATCCGGTGGTGGTGAGCGAATTTATCGAAAATGCCAAGGAGATTGAGGTTGACGCGGTGGCGCAGCGCGGCGAGGTGATTGCCTACGCCATTTCGGAGCACGTGGAGTTTGCGGGGGTGCACTCCGGCGACGCTACGCTGGTGTTTCCGGCGCAAAAAATGTACGTGGAAACCATGCGGCGCATTAAGCGCATATCGCGTCAGGTGGCGCACGGGCTCAATATTTCGGGGCCGTTCAACATGCAGCTGCTGGCAAAAAACAACGACATCAAAGTAATTGAGTGCAACCTGAGGGCGTCGCGCAGCTTCCCGTTCGTTTCAAAGGTGCTCAAGGTGAACTTTATTGAGCTCGCCACCCGCGTCATGCTGGGCGAGCAGGTAGAGCCGCCGCACAAGTCGGCTTTCGACTTGGACTACGTGGGCATCAAAGCTCCGCAGTTCTCCTTTTCGCGCCTCCAAAAAGCCGACCCCGTGCTGGGCGTAGAAATGGCCTCAACGGGCGAGGTGGGCTGCATAGGCGACGACTTTGCAGAGGCTGTCCTCAAGGCAATGCTGTCGGTAGGGTACGCCATCCCCCAAAAAAATATTCTGCTCTCCACCGGCGACAGCCGCTCCAAAGTGGATATGCTTTCGGCGGCGACTGCGCTACAGGAAAAAGGCTACAGCATTTTCGCCACCAAAGGCACGGCGGATTTTCTGGAAGCCAACGGCGTAGCCGCTACCGTGCTGCACTGGCCTGACCAACCCGACCAGCCCAACACGCTAACCTACATTAAGGAGAAAAAAATAGACCTCGTGGTAAACATTCCCAAAAACCTCTCAAAGGACGAACTCAACAACGACTACCTCATCCGGCGCAGCGCGGTGGACTTCAACATTCCGCTCCTCACCAACGCACGGCTGGCAAGCACCTTCATCCACGCCTTTTGCAAGCTGACAAAAAAGGATATAAAAATCAAAAGCTGGAACGAGTACTGAGCTTAGTTAGGGGTGGTGAATAGCGAATAATGCTTCAAATAAAAAATATGTTAACATTTTAAAACCTAAAAACATGCACTCTTCTACTACGCTAACTAATAGTAATCGCATAGAAATAGCCGATGTATTGCGTGGTTTTGCCGTAATGGGAATTACCCTTATCCATTTTATCGAACGGTTTAGCCTCAACAGTTTTCCGGAGGAAACCTGTAGTTTCCTTATATTTACGGATAGGGTAATCTGGGATAGCATATTTTTTACCTTTTCCGGCAAAGCCTATTGCATTTTCGCCTTGCTTTTCGGATTCAGCTTTTTTATTCAGGACAGCTCGCAAAAAGAAAAGGGGAAAGATTTTCGTGGACGGTTTGCGTGGCGGTTAGTGTTACTTTTTTTTATAGCCGGCATCAACTCGACTCTATTTCCCGGTGAAATATTGGTACTCTACGCATTGGTTGGTTACGTACTGATTGCGGTCTGTCGGTTTTCTACCCGCGCAGCCGTAGCTATAGCGGTTATCCTTTTGCTGCAACCTGTTGAATGGGGGCAAATAGTTTATGCACTCGTCAACCCCGAATACATGGCAAATGCGGAGTTCGATGCGCCATATTGGGAGGTGGTAAATACGGTGCAGAAAGAGGGGTCGTTCCTTGAAATGTGCAAAGCTGCAATATGGACGGGAAATGTTGCCAATATGGGCTGGATGCTACTACATGGAAGGATTACGCAAACCGCAGCGCTGTTTATTGTAGGCATGTTGATAGGGCGTAGCAATATGTTTCCCTACTCGGAAAAAAATATAAAATTCTGGATTAGCGTATTCATCGTAGCCGTCATAGCCTTTTTCCCGATTTATGGCTTGATAGCTGTACTTCCCGACTTTATAAATCGGGAGGCGCTACTTGTGCCTTCTACCCTTATACTTAAGTCGCTTTCAAACGTTGCATTTACAGGAATACTGTTTGCAGGGGTAATACTTGCTTACTACCTGACAAAGCTTCGACGTGTTCTTTACCTGTTAGCGCCTTACGGGCGCGTGAGCCTGACGAACTATCTGTCGCAGTCTCTGATTGGAGGATTCTTGTTTTACAGCTGGGGATTAGGGCTATACCAATACACAGGCATTACAGCCTGCTTCTTAATGGGTGTTGGAATGTTTTTCATACAGCTCTGTTTTTGTCGCTGGTGGCTTCGCTCGCACCGTCAGGGTCCGTTAGAATGGTTGTGGAAAAAAGCAACTTGGATTAGAGTAGGAAAAGAATAATTTTCTGAACCGCGTTTGTCTTGCGCAGAAAGTTGGGTTGTAGCCTCAAGAGCCTGACGACCTTTGAATCTAAAAATACAAAAAAAGCATTACGGCAACCGCCGCCTGCGGCTTGCAGGAGTCGCAAATCAGGGAATTTTGGGGCAAGGCGGAAATGCCAATTACTGCGTGAGCGGCTTAGTTCTAAAACAGCGTTGGGTAGTCTTGCTCCACCATTTTTTGGAGCATGACGGTAATGATAGCTTCGCGAAACAGCTTGGTGCGATTCTTTACGCCGTAACGCTTGCAGAAGCTGTCTATCAGCTTTTGCTCTTCGCCGTTAAA
>JAITAP010000186.1 GCA_031284065.1 Prevotellaceae bacterium | reverse complement strand
CGTCCCTGCGGGACTTGGGATAGCATCCGTGCCGTTACCGTAGGCTAAAGCCTACGGTTAATCAAGTGTCGTCCCTGCGGGACTTGCGCGGCGTTAGCCAATTCAAAATTCAAAATTCAAAATTCAAAAATTCAAAATTCTCAAACGCCATCCCGTTAGGGATGGAACGCTCGGTAGAAAAGCATCCCTGCCACCGAACCCGGCATTCCGTAGGAATGCCTCCAAAATATTTTTGGACACATTCCTACGGAATGCGTTGCGCACAGGTGTATTTGCCATTTCTACCGAGCGATTCATTCCTACGGAATGAAAAGACGCAAATGCCCCTACGAATAGCGTCACTACGCCCCGCGCGGAAATTCGGCGGCGGCAATTCTCGCTATGCAAAGCCCTGAAAGGGCGTAATCCATTAGCGTAGGGCAACGCCCTACGAACGCCGCGCATCGCGTCCCCACCTCCAAAGCCCTGAAAGGGCGTAATCATTAGCGCAGGGCAACGCCCTACGAACGCCGAGCCCCCGCGCCGCCCCCAAGCCCTGAAAGGGCGTAATCCGTTTATTCCCGCAAATTGATTTCGCCCTTTCAGGGCTTAAGACGGTGTGTCTCGCTCCTTTCGTAGGGCGTTGCCCTACGCTAATGATTACGCCCTTTCAGGGCTTAACCTGACGGCGATGAACTAAAGCCTCCGGTTAATCAAGTGTCGTCCCTGCGGGACTTTGGATGGCGTTCATGCTGCCTCCGTTGGGCTAAAGCCTACGGTTAACCAAGTGTCGTCCCTGCGGGACTTTGGGATGGCGTTCATGCCGCCTCCGTAGGCTAAAGCCTACGGTTAAGCAAGTGTCGTCCCTGCGGGACTTGCGCGGTATCAGCGCCATTCAAAATTCAGAATTTCATAATGTGCTCTCATTGCAACAAAGTCATTCTCAATTTTCCGCCGCTTGCGCTACACTTTGCTTAGCGCGCTGTCGATATCATTCGCCAAATCTTCAAAGGACTCCAGCCCTGCCGAAAAGCGGATAAGCTCGGGCTGTACGCCTATCACCCGCTTCATCTCCTGAGAGAACGTTCCGTAGATGGTGGATTCGGGGTGTATGGCGAGCGATTTGTTGTCGAACAGGTTGGTGGCTCGGCGAATAATTTGCAGGTTGTCCATGAGCTTGTAGCACGCCTCCTTGCTCTCCAGCGCAACGGTCAGCATGGCGCCCGGGTTGCCGGTGAAGAGCTGGTCGGAGAGCTTTTTGTAGGCGGACGTTTCCAGCTTTGGGTAGCCAACCGTAACGATTTTTTTCTGCCGGGTCAGGTGTTGCGCCAAGCGGTACGCCGTGTCGGACATTTTTTCGTAGCGCAGCTGCAAGGACTCCATGCCCAGCGCTTGCATGTACGCCGTATCGGGCGTTATGCACGCGCCCATGTTCCGGGCAATCTCCGATTTGAGCTTGAACATGAACTGCGACATCCCCTTGGGCTGCGGAGCTTTTGCCAGCTTGCGGCTGTGCCGCCAGTCAAACGTTCCGTAATCAACAATCACGCCGCCCATCGTGGTAGCGCCGCCCGAAATGTACTTGGTGGTAGATACTACCTCGAGGTCTATGCCGCACGCCCGCGCGTCAAACCCGCACCAGGGGATAACGGTGGCGTCGATAACCACAGGCACGTGCTTTTCCCGCATGATTTTGGCGATTTCCGGCAGGTTTGCAACCTCGAGGTGCGGGTTGGTCAGGATTTCGCAAAAAAAGGCGCAGGTGTTTTGGTCAACCGCAGCGGCAACTTCGTCGAGCTTGTCGGTGTTGACAAACCGCGTCTCCACGCCAAACTCCGCCAGCGTTGACTTGAAAAACGCAAAGGTATTCCCAAACAAGTGCGGCGACGCAACAACGTTGCACCCCGCGTAAGCTATCGTCATAAACGTGTTGGCAATGGCGGCCATGCCCGACGCCAACGCCACTACGTTTTCGGCGCCGGAGGCTACCTTTACCTTGTCCTCAAAGCCGGCCACGGTGGGGTTGGATATGCGGGTGTACGTGTGCAGCTCGTACCGGTACTGAAACGCGGCAGCAATGCTTTCCGAATCGGGAAACTCAAAGGCTGCGTTCTTGTATATCGGGAGCGTGATTGCGCCGTGCGCATCGGGCTTGGCAAACTTGCGGCTGATGATGCGCGTTGAAAAGCCGGCTTGCGGTTGTTTGTTCTGTTCCATGTTGCTGTAGCTACGGTTTAAAAATTAATATTTTCACGAAAAATCTTTCATTAGCGCAATGAACCTGCGCAGCGCCCGCTCGGAGTGCGCGCTCGACAAAAAGTTCGCCTCAAGCTGCGAGGGCGAAAGGTAAACATTGTTGGCCAGCATGTACCTGAAAAATTCGCCAAACCGGCTTTGGTCGGCCTTTTGCGCGTCGGCAAACGAGCGCACCTCGCCCTTGGTGAAGAAAAGGGTAAACATCGACCCAATTCTGTTCAGGCGTGCGCCTTTGCTTGAGGCAACGTCCGAGAGCTCGGAAAAAAACCGGTCGGCCTTTTTCTCCAGCTTTGCGTAGTAGCCATCCCGGCTCAGGATTTGCAGCGTTTTGGCGCCGGCGCTCATCGCCACAGGGTTGCCGGACAGCGTTCCGGCTTGGTAAACGGGGCCTTCGGGCGCAAGCAGCGCCATAACGTCCGACCGACCTCCAAAGGCGGCGGCGGGAAATCCTCCCCCCACAATTTTGCCCAGCGTAGTTAAGTCCGGCCGAACGCCGAGCAGCGCCTGCGCACCGCCTGCCGACAGGCGAAATCCGGTAATGACCTCGTCAAAGATAAGCAACGCGCCGTGCTGCGCGGTTATCCGGCGCAGGAAGGGGAGAAAATCGCCCTCCGGCAGCACTACGCCCATGTTGGCGGGAACAGGCTCTACAACGACGGCGGCAACGTCCTCCCCCCTCTCCCGAAACACGCGCTCCACCGCCTCCGCGTCGTTGAACGGAAGGCTCACCGTGCAGGCGGCAAACACGTCGGGAACGCCCGCCGACGAAGCGCGGCTCAACCCGGCAACTCCCGACCCGGCCGAAACCAGCAGGTGGTCGGCGTGCCCGTGGTAGCAGCCGTCGAACTTGACGATGAGGTTTCGCCGCGTAAACCCACGCGCCAGCCGAACGGCGCTCATCACCGCCTCCGTGCCCGAGCTGACAAAGCGGACTTTTTCCATGCTCGGCACGCGCAGGTTGACCAACCGCGCCAGCGCCGTTTCCGGCAGAGAGGGAATACCGTAGCTGGCGCCGTGCGCCACCGCGCTCCGAGCGGCCTTGTTGACCGACGGGTGCGAATGGCCAAGGATAAACACCCCCCACGACAGGCAGAAATCGGTAAATCTGTTGCCGTCAACGTCGGTCAGGGTGGCGCCTTTGGCCTTTTGAATAAACAGGGGCAGCTCGCCAACGCTCTTCAGCGCCCTCACGGGGCTGTTTACGCCGCCGGGAATGTAGCGGAGCGCCTCTTCGTATGCCCGAATTGCATTTGTTCGCTTCATAATCTTTGTAGATTCAACATCCGAAAACAACTTTTTGGAGTGCAAATTTAAGAAGAAGATTCCTTTAGGTGAACAAAAATCAAAAAAAAATTCCGGGTATGCGTCCGTAGAGCGTTGCCCTACGCTAATGATTACGCCCTTTCAGGGCTGTATGGTGAGAATTGCTTGCGCCGAATTTCCGCACGGGGGGTGTGCTGTTCGTAGAACATTTGCGCCTTTTTCATTCCGCAGGTAATGAATCGCTCGGTAGAAAAGGGCAATGTTCGCGGCGCAACACATTCCGTTAGGAATGTGTCCACAAATATTTCGGAGGCATTCCTACGGAATGTCGGGGTTGGTGGCAGGGATGGTTTTCTACCGAGCGTTCCATCCCTAACGGGATGGCGGTTGAGAATTTTGAATTCAAAATTTTGAATTTTGGATTGGCTAACGCCGCGCAAGCCCCGCAGGGACGCACTTTACTAACCGCAGGCTTTAGCCTGCGGTTAGCTCGGAAAATGCTCCAAGACAGAAGCTGTTTTCTGCCTCGAAAGCCGCATTTGCCGGTCGAAACTACATAGCGCCATATTTACATGTGGTCAACTTGTAAATATCACATACGCACGCAAATATCTAATTCACATCCATTTAAAATAGTAAAAAAATAGCTTGTAAATATATTTGTAAAGTTGTACCTTTGCAAACCGTTACGGAAAATGTAGTGGTTTTGAAAAAATAGCGCTACGAATAGATTTGAGTTCGCTGTCTTGCAGGCAGCAGATATGGGGCAAGTTTACCGCTCCGCAGGTCGCTGACCTGCGGAAGTTGAGTGGCTTTAGAAATTATTTATACCTTTGCTTCGCTATTACAATTTTTTTTGGAAAAATTAAAATAAAACCTAAGTACTATGGCAACAGTCGTTATTATGCCCAAGCAGGGTCAATCGGTGGAGAGCTGCATCCTGACGGAGCTTCACAAGAAAAAAGGAGAT
>JAITAP010000185.1 GCA_031284065.1 Prevotellaceae bacterium | reverse complement strand
CAATCATAAGAAGTGCCGAACAATTGATTACATTTCTCGCCTACACGTTTATAATTGTCTTTTCCTGTTAGCTGGATAGCGCCACGTCCCCGGTATCTATACCCATCGCCTGTTTCCGGTTTTTATGCCGCAAAGGTACAAAAACCGGTTGATACTACCAAGTTTTTTCACAATTATTTTATTGACATTCAGTGGGATAAATTGTTTATAAGGAGAGACTGCTTAATTCCCCATTTGAGTGGCGGTTCGCGAACCGCCCGTACGCCACCCATACGCCATACGCCGCCGCCCATTGCCGCTACGCCATTGCCGCCGCCGGTTTGTCGCTGAGGCGCACGCCGTGCGCCTCTACTGCGCTTTCGCGGCAATTGGCTTCGCTCCTATTCCCCGCAGGGGAATAATATCAACCGAGCGCAGCGAGTTCACGAACACCTTAAAAAAAACACAAGGTGAGTAATAGAAAATGGCTACCCCATTTCTCGCCAATAGCCCGTAGGGCTTTAATAGCATCGTCATTTTCTATTAATCCCCTACGGGGAATAAGAAAGAGGCGATAGCCGTTTTTCTATTGATATTATTCCCCTGCGGGGAATCGAAGCGGAGTTCGGCGAGCCAATCGCAAAATTATACCGAGCCACGTATAATTCCGCATAAACTCGCGTAGTTCGTGGACAGAAAAACAGCTGATTAAAATTTCGAGGGCTGCGTAACATGAGCTTTTAATGGGGTTGCCGGCTCGCGTGGCGTTGTGCAGCGAGCGGCGCTACGCCTGCCATATAGCGGCGTAATCGGGAAAATCTTCTAAAAATTCAATGCTGCCGGTATCGAAGCAAACGCGGCAGCAGTAGCTTTCGGCGCCGTTGGTAATGGCCAGATAGGGCACGCGCAGCGCAATGTTGTAGCGGGCAGCCTGCGCAAACGTATCGTTGCCGAGGCGCACGCTGGGCGCCTTGCACTCCACCAGCAGCAGCGGCGCACCCGAGCGGCTGCACGCCACAATGTCGCAGCGGCGGTTCATGCCGTTCACCTTTAGCGCGTGCTCTACCATCATAAGCCCTGCCGGAAAATTCCGCTCATGCAGCAAAAAGCAAATAAATTTTTGGCGCACCTGCTCCTCCGGCGTTAGCGCAACGTACTTTTTCCGAATGGGGTCAAATATTTTATGTTCACCGCTTAGCATTTTGCATATCTATGAATTACGTGGGCATTGAATATTTTATTGTGTGATTGCAACAAAATAGCTATTTTTGTTACCGGTTTTTAGGTCAAGCCACGCTCCAGTTTTTGTATTTTACGAAACAAAGATAATCATAACGCTACAATATGAATCTACTTTTTTCACAGGCACACAAAAATAGAATGTTGCTTGCTGCGTTTGCGCAGCTGATTCTTACCCCGTTTGCCTTTGCCGGTGAGATAGACTTTTCCTTTACCGCAGACAAAGCTGAGGTGCGACAGGGCGAGGAGCTGACCTACAGCGTGAGCGTGCATAACTGCGACGCAAGAGCTGCGAACAATATCCTTGTGGCAGATTCAATGCCAAAAGGCACAACGCTTATATCGTGCAGCGCCGCCGACTATACGCTAAGCAACCGCAACCTCCTTGTCGGTATTTCGCACCTGCCGGTTGGCGAAGTTTTTTCGTTTGGCGTAACGGTGCGCATAGACCGCAGGGGAAGCTTCGTAAAAACGCTGCTGCTGCGGGAGAACGGCGCTACCCTCAAAACCTTGCAGCACAAAATTAGCGTGCTGTCCAACAACGTGCTGACAAGCAAGGTGAATATGTTTACCCCCAACGGCGACGGCATGAACGATTACTTTGAAATTCCCGGCTTGCTTGACTACCCCAACAACGAGCTGGTGGTATTCAACCGTTACAGCGACAAGGTTTACCAAAAGCGCAACTATGCCAACGACTGGGACGGCAGCAACCTTCCGGCGGGCAGCTACTACTACTTGTTAACCATTTACCTCGACAACAGCGTTGCGCAAAAGTACAACGGCTTTGTTTCCATCAAACGACAACCCTAAAAAATGACAAAATTTATTTCCTCCGTGCTCTTTGCGCTCGTCGCAATTTTTCCGTACCTTTCCACAGGCCAGCTGCGCAAGGGCGCGGATGCCTGCCTTGACAAGAACATTAAAACCATTCAGCTGCGCAAGCTCAACAGCGAAATGACCGACCCCGTTATTGCGCTTGGCTCAAGCGAGCGGCTGCAACTTTCGTTTGACGACCTTGCCGAAGATATTCGCTACTTCTCCTACAAAATTGTGCTCTGCAACGCCGATTGGGACGAAAGTAGCCTCCTTTTTTCCGATTACCTTGAGGGCTTCCCCGAGGGCTACATCAGCAACCGCGAGCAATCGTTCGGCACGCTGGTGGGCTACGCGCGCTACACGCTCGAAATTCCCAACTCGCAAATGCAGGTAAAGCTGTCCGGCAACTACCTGATTAAGGTGTACGACAGCGACAACCCCGAAGCCGTGCTGCTTCAAAAGAGCTTTTCGGCGGTAGAGCCGTCCGCCATTGGCGTTCAGGTTAGCGTGCGAATGTTGCCGCTTGCCGGAAACGACGCCTGCACCCAGCAGCTCGAGCTCGCGGTAGAGCACGCCTCGTTTCCCATCAGCCAACCCTACACCGAAGTCAAGGTGCGCGTGGAGCAAAACGGATACCGCTTTTTGAACGCAGCTCCGCCAACGCCTACCTTTATTCGCAGCAGCGCCATAGACTACTCTCACCACAACAAAAATCTTTACCCGGGCGGCAGCGAGTACCGCCACTTCGACGTTTCGAGCATAGAGTACAAGATGCCGCGCGTGCAGGAAATTTCAACCATCAACAACGTCCGCTGCGTACAGCTGGAGCCGGATGCGGCTTTTAAGCAGTATCTTTACAGCCCCGACATTAACGGGCGGTACGTGATACGCGACGAGCGCTACCGCAGCGAAAGCGACACGCGGAGCGATTACCCCACCGTATTTTTGTCGCTGTACATGGGGCAGCCGCTCAAGGGAAAGGTGTACGTTTTTGGTGAAATTTCGGGATGGGAGCTCCACAACGATTTTGTCATGCTGTACAACAACAGCCGCCGCGCCTACGAGCTGTCGATGCCCGTAAAGCAAGGCTACTACAACTACAAGTACATATACGTGGATGAAAACGGTGTGCTCGATATGAGAAAAATTGACGCCTGCTCAAGCGAAACGGAAAATATTTACGGCATATACGTGTACTACCGTTCCCCTACCGACTACCACGACAAGCTACTCAACGTAACGTGGGTCAGCTCGCAGGGAACGCGTAAGAATTGAGAATTATTGCTTGCGCCGCATTGTCCCGTTTTTCCGAAGCCCTAATATTTGACCTTTGGCGTATGCCAAAAGCAGTATTTGTAGCCGTTTTTCTTCTTCCCCCTGCGCCCGCAGCGCTCTCCGTTTTTGTCAATGTACATGCACCGATGGCGGATTTTATCCAGATTTTTGTAGTTGACGTCGTTTCTGCCCACCTCTCCGGGGCCAATCATCTCTTCCGGCGATTTGCTTTCCTGACGTTTGATGTTTTGCATGGAAATTTTTTGCGTTTTCCGCATCTGGCGTGCGTGTGTGCTGCAACCTGCCAAAATCAGCAGCAGGAAAAACAGCGATAGTAAATGTGTTAAGCGTTGATACATGATGTGAGAAATGCTAATAAAATGTGAGGCCGCTACGCCTTGTTGAGCTGGTGCAGCGCAAAGCTGTACGCTCCTATTGATATGGCGCGTAAATCGCCCAGCTTGGTAACGCCAATGCCTGCCTTTTTTACGGGGTCGTAGTCCACGCTTATATCCGTTCCGGGAATGGCTACTTTTTTGGGCGATCCTTTGAGGAATTTGTTCAGCTCCGGCTCGTCCTCCACGTTGTACGCGGTGAGCTCAATTCGCGGCACGCGGCTACCGTCGGCGCGGCCAATGGTAGTGTTGATGGCGGCTACGGCGTGGGGCATGAATAAATCGTGCGCTTGGGCAATACCTCCGCCAATCACCACCAAGCCATCTACCACCGCGAGGATATTGGCAAGAGCGTCGCCCAGCGAATCTCCCAGCAGCTCAAAGGCGCGCAGGGCAGCGGCGCGGTCTCCCGCCTTGCTTCCCTTTGCAATGTCGTACACTTCCTGCGACGACACGTTATGGTTTTCGCCGGCGTTGTGCCTGTACATGCGTATCACGGCGCTACTGTTCACCGTATCCTCAGCTATGCAGTCGGGCAGGTTTTTGGCGCGCATGCACCAAATTTCGGCGGCGGAAGCGTTGTCGCCAACGTTCAGCGCCGCGCCCTGCACCACCCCGCACCCGAAGCCCGTACCCAAGGTAACGCCCACCAGATTCTTGTACCTGCGCACACTTCCGGCTTCCTCCAGCTTGCGGTTGACGTAGGGCAAAAAGCCCGCCAAAGCCTCGCCGTAGGCAAACAAGTCGCCGTCGTTGTTGATAAACACAGGCAGGCCGAATTTTTGCTCCAAAAACGCTTTGAGCGGAACGCCTCCCTTAAACGCGGGAAAGTTGGGCAAATCGCCGATAACGCCGTTCGGGTAATCGGCAGGTCCCGGAAAGGCGAAGCTAATCGCCACAGGCGGCTCGCCCAGCTGACGGTTTACCTGCGTAAAGCCGTCCACCAGCGTGTTGAGGCAATGCTCAAGGCTGCCGACGTTGGGTATCAACCTTACCGATTTCACAACTTCGCTGTTCCCGCGCATGGCAGAAAAACGAAAACTTTGCCCTCCCGCATCAAGCGTGAGAACTGTGCGAGTATCCTGACTGTACATAGCTTATTTTAGATTTTTTAGATTTCAGATTTTACGGGCTGCGAGGGTCTTCTGATTGCCAGCGAGCAAACCAGCAAATATACCATGCACGCCAGAATGGTAAGCAGGGAGCCGGCCTGCGAGCCGATGGCTTCGGTAACCGCCCCCATTACGGGCGGGATAATTGCGCCTCCGGAAACGCCCATAATCATTAGCCCCGAAACTTCATTTGCCTTGCCCGGCACGTGCCGAAGCGCAAGCGAAAAGATGATGGAGAAAATGTTGGCTATTGCAAAGCCTATCACCGCAACCATCGACAGGATGTGCAGCTGGCCGTTGGCGAACAGCAGCAGGTCGAGCATGGCCAGCACGGCAACCAACATGCTGATGACAAAAAATTTCCGCTCCGAAAATCTTGCCAGCAAAAATGCGCCGATAAACGCGCCTGCCGTGCGAAACAAAAAGTACATGCTCGTTCCCCATCCGGCCTCCGAAGTCGTTAGCCCGCACCGCTCGGCCAGCACCTTAGGCGTGGCGGTGTTCATCCCCACGTCAACCCCCACCACAAACAGAATACCCAGAAAGAACATCAGCATGGTGGAGCTGCGCAGCAGCCCAAACGCCGCGCCAAACGATATGGCCTTGCCCGCTTGCAGCTCCTCTTCGATGGGCGTTAGCATGAGCCAGAGCGTGGATAGCACGGTAACAACGGCAAAAATGGGGAACATGTAGTGCCAGCTGCCCAAGCTCACCGCCGCCCAACCCGCAATGAGCGGCCCGCAAAACGACGAAATCGCCTTGATGAACTGCCCCGCCGTGAGGCTACTCGTCAGCTTGTCGCCTTTCACCACGTTGGTGAGCAGCGGATTTAGCGCCACCTGCAAGATGGTATTACCAATGCCTAACAGCGCAAACGAGAGGTAGCATATAACGGCGCTGTCCGGAATGACCAGCAGCAGCATGGCCGCCAGCGTAACCACCATGCTCACGGTTACCGTTCGCTTGCGCCCCAGCTTGTTCATCAGCACCCCCGTGGGGATGGAGAAGATGAGAAACCACAGGAAAACCATTGAGGGCAGGAAGTTGGCCACCGACTCGCTCAAGTTGTACTCTGCGGCGGCGTAGCTGGTAGAGATGCCTACCAAATCGCAAAAGCCCATGATGAAAAACCCGAACAGCACGGGCAATACTTTGGAGAGAGAAAAAGTTTGTTTCATTTTTTGCTACTTTTATTGCTTATTTGACGCTTATTTTTAGTCGGTAAATATACTTATAATTTCTCCAACCCAAAAAATATCTTTTTGTTGTTTTTGGTTAAAACACGCCTTGCTCTCCCATCGCTTAGCCGTGAGGCGCTATGGAATTGCGAGCTCACGCTACGCAAAGTTCCCGTAAAGACAACACTTGAGAGAGGCTTTATTGCAACGAATAATAGCTCATGTTATGCAGGTTTATAATTTCTGGCGGAGCGACGAACAACGAGTACCGTGCTGCCTGAAAGGCAGATTTTTCATAACCGCAGGTCGCAGACCTGCGGGGGAGGCTGAACTTAACATTAATGCTATGAGCTATACAAGACTTCTTTACCACATTGTGTTTCGCACCAAACACAGTAAAAACACAATTCCCGAAGCCCACGCAAAGGAGTTGTACGCTTACATAATGAAAGTTATCGCTGATAAAAAGTCGAGGCTGTACCGCATTGGCGGCACGGAAAATCACTTTCATCTACTGGTTGATATTCACCCGGCTTTTGCGGTATCCGACGTTATGCAAGTACTCAAAGAATATTCGAGTAAATGGTTGTCCGGCAATCCTAATTTTCCCCAATTTGAGGGGTGGGCAGTCAGCTTTGCAGCATTTACCTACAACTTGAACGACAAACAAAAGATTATCAACTATATCAAAAACCAGAAAGAGCACCATAAAACCGTTAACTTTGCAGAGGAATACCGACAGTTCCTGATAGATAATGGCATTGATATTGATGAGCGATACTTTCTGAAAGATTAAAAACCTGCCTTTCAGGCAGCAGATACGGGGTGGGCTTACCGCATCCGCAGGTCGCTGACCTGCGGTTATGAAAAACCTGCCTTGCAGGCAGCAGATGCGGGGTGGGCTTATCGCTCCGCAGGTCGCTGACCTGCGGTTATGAAAAATCTGCCTTTCAGGCAGCAGATATGGGATGGGCTTACCGTATCCGCAGGTCGTTGCCCTGCGGTTATGAAAAACCTGCCTTGCAGGCAGCAGATATGGGGCAAGTTTACCGCTCCGCAGGTCGCTGACCTGCGGTTATGAAAAATCTGCCTTGCAGGCAGCAGATATGGGGGTGGGCTTACTGCCCCGCAGGTCGTTGACCTGCGGAAGTTGAGTGGCTTTAGAAATTATTTATACCTTTGCTTCGCTATTACAATTTTTTTGGAAAAATTAAAATAAAACCTAAGTACTATGGCAACAGTCGTTATTATGCCCAAGCAGGGTCAATCGGTGGAGAGCTGCATCCTGACGGAGCTTCACAAGAAAAAAGGAGAT